>JANXQR010000351.1 GCA_025353435.1 Acidobacteriota bacterium
CCGCCGGCTTGAGGCCCGCGGCCTCCTGCCGGCTGAGCCAATCCGCTGTCGCGAGAATTCCGCCGAGGTTGTCGGAGGGATGTCCCCACTCGGCCGCGAGCCATGTGTCGTTGAAGTCGAGCCAGCGGATGAGTGCGCCGATATTGAACGCGGCCTGTATGGGATCGAGCTGGTAGTTTGTGCCGGGAACGCGTGCGCCGTTTGGGACGATGGTGCCCGGAACGATGGGGCCGAGAAGCTTGGTGCAGGCGGGGTATTCGAGGGCTTCAAGGCCGCAGCCAAGGGTGTCGATCAGGCAGGCGCGGGCAGTCGAATAGGCAAGATCGCTTTTGATCTCATAGTCGAGGACATAATCAGCGATGTCAGTAAGGACTTTGTCGGGCGCGGGGCGTTCATTGCTGATTTGCGAGGACAATGATAGTTACCTTTCAACCTGGGGCTTGCCGGACTGCGGGTGGCAAGCGGGTCCCACTATTTGCAGCCATGGTCCTTCATCGTTTTGTTGGTGGCGGTCAATGCCTCGGCAACGCTTCCCTGGTAAAGACCGCCGCAGTGTGAGAGCCAATCCTTGTAGCCCTCTTCAAAGTCGGGGATGTCCTTCTCCGTCCTAAGCAGCTTCACAACACTCTTGTTGATTGCGGCCTTGGTGAACGGAGCGTGGTCCATCACCGATGACCCTTTGGCGCCGGTGCAATTCTCCAACTTGAAACCTTCAATCTTCACATGGACGATAATGCCAAGTTTTGGAGTCGATTCCACGCGGAGAATCGTGATCGTCGACTCCTCGTCACCGGGCCTTGTTTTGTAACTCCAAACCTGTCCAGGCTTGTAGGTTGGATCTGCGACCACCTTGGGTTGAGCACATTTTGGCGCGTCTGCGGCGAACCCTTGTGAAAGTGTGATGACTGCCAAGAGCAGCAACACGGTAAGGTCTCTACGATGCGTGGAACTTGCCATTTTCAGGATCCTTTCTGTGAATAGTTTATTGTCTATTGCCGCTCTTCGATGGGCACGAATGCGAGTGGCTCCGGACCAGTGTAGTTGGCCGAGGGGCGAATGATTTTGCCGTCGCGGCGCTGTTCCAGGACATGAGCGGACCAGCCTGCGGTTCGCGCGAGAACGAACAGCGGAGTGAACAGGTCGATGGGGACGCCCATCTGGTTATAGGCTACGGCACTGAACCAGTCGAGGTTGGGAAACATCCGCTTGGTCTCAAACATTACGCTTTCAATGCGCGCGGCGATATCAAACAGGGTGCCTCCGCCGGTAGATTCGGCCAGCTCGCGGGCGACTTCCTTGATGATGTCGCTGCGGGGATCGCTGATGGTGTAGACCGGGTGTCCGAAGCCGATGATGACCTCACGCTCGGAGATGCGGCGGCGGAGATCCAGCTCGGCGTCGTCGGGGGTGCTGTAACGGTTTTGGATTTCCAGAGCTACTTCGTTGGCTCCGCCGTGCTTGGGGCCCTTGAGAGCGCCGATGGCGCCTGTGATGCAGGAGTAAAGGTCAGAGCCGGTGCCGGCGATCACGCGCGCAGTAAAAGTGGACGCATTGAATTCGTGCTCAGCATAAAGGATGAGAGAGATTTGCATGGCCGCAACCCATTCACGCGACGGCTCGTCACCGTGAAGCAGGTGGAGGAAATGTGCAGCGATGGAGTCGGCGCCCGGCTCGACCTCAATGCGCCGGCCATTGCGTGCGTAATGGTGCCAGTAAAGCAGCATGGAACTGAGGCAGGCGAGCAGGGTGTCAGCTATGGTGCAGGCGCCTTCTTCATTGTGATCGAGGGCTTCGGGACGCAAGCAGCCCAACACGGAAACCCCGGTGCGCAGAACATCCATGGGATGCGAAGTGGGCGGCAGCAGCTCCAAGGCTTGTTTAACAGCGGCGGGCAGGCTTCTTAGCTGGGCGAGGGTGGTTTTGTAGGCCGTGAGCTCCACTGTGTTGGGCAGTTTGCCGTGGATCAGCAG
>JANXQR010000360.1 GCA_025353435.1 Acidobacteriota bacterium
CGATTTCCGGATCATCAAAGATTTCTGCGCTCGATCCAGCGACGCTTGGGATGTTGCAGCGCGCAGCCACGCCTTCGGCGTTTGCGCGATCGATGTCGGTAACCGTAACGACCTTAGCCTCAGGCAAGCGAAAGGCCATCGTCTCAGCATGCACTCGGCCGATTCGGCCGGCGCCTATGATTCCAATCCTTAGTTTTTGCGCGCTCAATGTGCCCTCATTTGCAAAAGATCAAGCTGTAAGGTTCACGCACCACTCAGGCACATCATGTGCTCAATTGACCGCAGATACTCGCGATTTCGTCGCGCGCTTTCTTTAGGAGTACCCATGCCAGGGAAAGTATCCTGCTCGACAAGCACGTACCCGCTGTAATTCACTGCGCTTAACTCGCGCAAGAGTGCGGGGAAATCGACACAGCCATTTCCCAATTCGCAAAACACGCCATGGCGAATTGATGTAAAGTAGTCCCACTCTTCTTCGCGGGCTCGGCGAGCAATATCGGGTTGGCAGTCCTTCAAATGGATATACCAGACACGGTCACCGTAACGGCGAAGTGCTGCCACGACATCGCAATCTTCTGAACCGGCTCCGAAACAATAGTGCCCAGTGTCGAAGACGAGCCCGAGTTTGCTGGACTCGGTCAGCTGGAGCAAAGTTTCAATTTCGCTAGGAGTTTCCACATAGCCTGCGCTGTGATGATGGAACAGCGTTCGAAGCCCAGTCTCCTCGTAGACGGCCCGCGCCACCTGGTCCGCGCCTCCCGCGAAGATTCTCCACTCTGATAGACTTAGGCCTGATTCAGCTGTTACGCGTCCGGCTATTCGGGTTCTAATTGGATCTGAGCCATTGTCGTCGGCAAGAATCAGGTAGGGTGAAGGCGTTGTAGCTACCGCAGCGAGCAAGCGGGCAGTCTTCACGGCCGTTGCGATCCCGGCGGTATGGGCAGCCACATGCTTAAGCGCCACGGGAACAAATGCGCCCAGCATGACTAGGCCGCGCGACAAGAGTTCCCCGCTCAGAATCGTGGGATCCGTGGGCATGTAATCCCAATCGCCCAACTCCGTTCCGGTATAGCTAGTCTCGACAAGCTCATCCAACATGCGGTTGAAGGGGACCTGTTTGCCCCTAGATTCATCGAATTCGAGGCTGCCCCATGAACAGGGAGCATTCCCTACCAGTAGCTTTTTCATGCGTCCTCTTAAAACTTTCGGCTCCAGTCCTTGGGCCAGCGCTCCACCACCACCTTCGTTTGCGTGTAGAACTCCACTGCGTGATGTCCCTGCGCATGCAGATCGCCGAAGAAACTCTCCCCCCATCCACTAAAGGGAAAAGTTGAGATTGGTGCCGCAACTCCCACGTTCACACCTATGTTGCCGGCATTCACCTCATATCGAAACCTGCGCGCGTTGGATCCGTCGCCGGTAAAAATGCAGGCCATGTTGCCGTAAGTTCGATCGTTGACCAATGCGATGGCATCTTCGATGTTGTTCACGTGCATCAGGCTGAGCACTGGCCCGAAGACCTCCGTTCGAGCCAAGTCCACATGAGGCGGAACGCGATCCAGAACAGTGGGAAAAACGAAGAAGCCGGTTTCGTATCCGTCTATGCTGCCGGTGCGACCATCCACCAGCAGGCGCGCTCCATCGTGCTCACCTTTTGCAATCACCCTTTCAATGCGCCTTTTGCTTTCTGCCGAAATTACTGGTCCCATCTCCACACCGGCATCGCCGCCATAGCCAACTTTCCGGCTGCTTGCCGTCGCAACAATTCGATCAGTAAATGCCGATTGTGCGTCTCCGACCGTGATAGCCACGGAGGCGGCGAGACAGCGCTGCCCCGCGCATCCGAAAGCTGAGTCGGCAAGAATTCTGGTGGTTGTTTCCATGTCCGCATCGGGCATGATCACGACTGGGTTCTTCGCGCCTCCCTGGCACTGAGCGCGCTTGCCGTTGGCAGCGGCACGGCTGTACACATAGCGCGCCGTTGAAGTTGAACCCACAAAACTCACTGCGCGAATTTCAGGATGATCGAGAATTGCGTTCACCACATCGCGTCCGCCGTTCACCAGTTGCAGAACGCCGGGAGGAAACTCCGCCGCCTGGATCAATTGAAAGAGCTTCTGCGATGTGATCGGTACACGTTCCGATGGCTTCAAGATGAAACAGTTTCCGGCCGCCACCGCGTAGGGAAGAAACCAGAATGGAATCATTCCCGGAAAATTGAACGGTGTAATCGCGGCTGCCACGCCCACCGGTTGGCGAATCATGTGCTCGTCGATTCCGGCCGCGATATCCTCGCTGCTTGTACCCTGAATCATCACGGGCATGCCGCATGCTGTCTCGACGTTTTCAATTGCCCGCCGCAACTCTCCAGTGCTTTCTGCAATCGTTTTTCCGCACTCGTTCGTGATTGAGCTGGCTAACGCACCGAGATTATCTTCGAGCAACTGCTTCAATTTAAATAGCGGCTGAATCCGTTCTCCAACCGGCGTCCGGCGCCAATTGATAAAGGCGCGGGCCGCGGCAACTGCCGCTTGATCCACTTCGGCGGCCGACGACAAGGGCACCTGCGCAAGCACCCGCGCGGAAGCAGGGTTGAGTACATTTAATGTCAGTTCTGTAGCGGCAGCGCGCCATCCACCATCGATGAAGTTTTCCAAGAGTTCCATCGTTCCCCGTTTCCCCTTTCCTTGATTTTGGTTTCAGCGCTTTACAGAAAGGTACGTTCGCGCTTGCGCGCTTCCTCATACCGCTCTCGAGCTTCGCTTACGGTCTCAACCTCCGACACTTCGGCAACGGCGACGTCCCACCATGATTCGTAACCCGGCACCCCAACAGAAGCGTCTGTCTCAACCACAATGACTGTGGTGCGGTCGGCACCCTTGGCTTCCTCCAGTGCTTTTCTGAATTCATCGAGCGTCACTGCTTTCAAAGCATGCGCACCAAGGCTGCGGGCATTGGCCACGAAATCGACTGTCAAGGGTTCGCCATCCAATGTTCGCGATGTAGCGGAACGCCTCCGATAACTGGTACCGAATCCACCCTGTCCGAGAGAGCGGCTCAGACTGCCAATGCTTGCGAATCCGTGGTTATCGACCAGCACGATGATGATCTTCTGCATGCGGCGCGACGGCGGGACGGTGCCGTTCACCATCGCGTTGTGGGCGACGATGGTGACGCTCGCGAGGTCCATCGGCTTCATGCCGTAGCCGTGCATGACGTAGGTGATGGGGTAGCGCTTGTCGGCGTTGGCGGCGTCG
>JANXQR010000379.1 GCA_025353435.1 Acidobacteriota bacterium
TGCCGTCGATGAATCCGGATATGGCATTGGAAGTGATGGAACATACCAACGCCGATCCCATCGTTGTGGGAAAGACCGAAGAGCAACTCCGGAATCGCTTCGGCTATCTGCGCACTCTCGATCAGGCCGACTCCTATATGCGCTCTTGCTACGCCAATTCCCCCTGGTGGTATGGAAAGCCGGTGAAGTTCCTTCGCAAAAGCCGTTGGATGGTTGTCTTCAAGGGAGATCGAGCTTCCCGCCTGGTGCTCGTCAAGGGGTGTTAGCGAAGGCATGACCCCAATCTCCGCCAACAACACGCCGCCCCTCGAACGCCGCATCGGCCTCCGCGCCGCCGTGCTCTTCAACATGCTGGAGATGATCGGCGTCGGACCCTTCATCACCCTACCCCTCGTCATCGCCGCCGCCGGCTTCCATCTCTCCCCCTGGGCATGGCTCCTCGGCGCCGCCATCGCCGTAGCCGACGGCCTCGTCTGGGCCGAACTCGGCGCAGCCTTCCCACGCGCCGGCGGCTCTTACGCCTTCCTCCGCGAAATCTACGGCCCCGATCGAGGCGGCTCCTGGCTCAGCTTTCTCTACGTATGGCAGCTCAGCTTCTCCGCGCCGCTCTCCATCGCATCAGGATGCATCGGCCTCTCCAGCTTCCTCGCCTGGTTCTGGCCTGGCCTCGACCACGCGCCCTTCGCAATCCTTCCGCAACTCCACTACGGCAACTTTGCGGCAGCAGCAACATGCCTTGTCGTTACCGCGCTGCTCTATCGCAATCTCACCGCAGTCACGCGTCTTGCGTGGATGCTCTTCGCCGGAGTCCTCACCGCCATCGCCGGCGTCATCGTCTCCGGCTTCGCCCACGCCGCCATGAATGGCGGATGGCACATGCCCGCATCGCCCGCCATGTCCGCGGGCCTCGCCATCGGCGGCCTCGCCCAGGCCACCCTCATCACCACTTACGACTACTGGGGCTACTACAACATCACTTTTCTCGGCAGTGAAGTCCGCCAACCAGAGCGCACCATTCCCCGCGCCATCCTGCTCTCGGTGCTGTTCGTCTCCGCGTTTTACGTGGCCATGAACATGGCCGCACTCCCCGCCGTGCGCGACTTCGCAGCACACGCAACTGGAGCGGCGTCCACTGCCGCCGCGCGTCTCCAATTGGTCGCCGACATAGCCGGCTCCGCCTTCGGCCACTGGGCCGGAGCCATCATGGCCGCACTCGTCGTGTGGACTGCTTTCGCCTCAGTGTTCTCGCTGCTCCTCGGCTATTCGCGCGTCCCCTACGCCGCCGCACGCGACGGCAATTACTTCCGCTTCCTCGCAGCCGTCCACCCCAAACACTTGATCCCCCACCGCTCACTCATCGCGCTCGGTCTCGTCGCATCGGCCTTCTGCTTCCTTTCACTCGCGCAGGTCATCACCTACCTCGTTATCACGCGCATCCTGCTGCAATTCTTCCTTCAACAGATCGGCGTAATGTGGCTGCGCATCAAGCGCCCTGACATCGAGCGCCCCTTCCGCATGCCGCTGTATCCGCTGCCACCATTGGCCGCTATCGCCGGATTCCTCTTCATCCTCATCAACCGCGCCCACGCTTTAGGCGGCTTCGCCGTCGCCGCCGGCATCGGCCTCTCCGGCACAATCATCTACGCCATCCGCGCCCGCCGCCTCCACCAATGGCCCTACGCACAAAAGACGCTGTCATCTCAAAATGATTTGTCATCCTGAGCGCAGTCGAAGGATCTGCAGTTGTTCTTGTCGTTGTTTTTTAGATTGCGGATCAGCCACAACCACAGGGTGCCCCACCCTCACGACGTCTTTGTTTTTGTCGTTAGGGTGGGATACCTCGAACCCAAACCTGCAGTAGTTCTTGTCTTTGTTTTTCAACCTCGGACCAGCACAAACGAGGGTGCCCCACCCTCACGACGTCGTTGTTTTTGTCGTTAGGGTGGGATACCAGAAACCTCATACACCAACCTTCAATTCAGTCGAATACTCCCTGTAATAATATGCGCGTCCAGCCGATACAGCCCCTCTGCCGAAGACTTCTTGAAGCTCCGAAAGAACCCGCCCCTGTCCACGTCGAACTCGCTGGCCCGCACCTCGCCAATCTCAACTGACGCTTCCACCGTGCGGTACTCCCGCGGGCCCACACCCGAGACGGTGAGCTCTCCCGCATGCACGTCGATATCCTTGTCGCCCGCCACATCCTTCACGTGAATCGCGCCGGCCGGCATCCGCACATTGAGATGCGTCTGATGCGGAACCTCGATCGTAATGTGCACGTTGTTATTCGGCCCGCCTGTGATCGCAAGCTTCCCCGTACCGTCGCTCTTTCCAAAGCGAATGTGGACCTGGTCCGCGCGTTCCGAATCGTCCATTCTGCAGGTAACGCGAATCTCCCGTTGATCCGTCCCCACCAGGTTCACCTCGGCCGAGCGCGAATACACGGCCAGCCGCATTCCCGCCTCAACCGGCACGGTAAAGGTGTCCGCACATGTGCCGGATGTCTCGCTCCAGGCCATCGAGGCCGCCGTCGTTCCAAGCAGGCAAACAAATCCAACCAGAAGCTTCATGCGTTCTCATACGGGGCGGGCAGACCGAAAGTTCCCAAATCCCGCTGTAACTTCACCGCGCCCGCTCGTGTCTAATAGGTGCTGAAGTTCCCCTCCGAGGTCGCCCCATGCTGATTCGCAAACCGTCTGACATTAAGTCTTCCGAGATCACTTCGAGAGACCACTACGTAGACCGCCGCAGTTTCATGCGCGGAGCCCTATCCGGCGCAGCCATGCTCGGAGCCGCGGCTGTCGGTGCCGATCGCGTCGCCGACCTGATCTCCCCCCGCACCAGCGCCCTCGCCGGCACCAAGCTCGAGACCGTAAAAAGTCCTCTCTCCACCACCGGTGAGACACTCACCACCTATCAAGACATCACCACCTACAACAATTTTTACGAGTTCGGCGTCGACAAGGGAGCCCCATCGAAGAACGCCGGCGGCCTGCCCACCCGCCCCTGGACTCTCAAGGTCGAGGGCCTCGTCAACAAGCCCCAAACCTTCGACATCGACACCTTGCTCAAAATGCACCCGCTTGAAGATCGCGTCTACCGTCATCGCTGCGTCGAGGCGTGGAGCATGGTCATTCCCTGGGTTGGCTACTCGCTCTCCGAACTCCTCAAGCAGTGCGACCCGCAATCGAAAGCCAAGTATGTTGAGTTCCACTCCTACTTCGACAAGAAGGTGGAGAAGTGGTACTACGAGGACGCCGGCATCAACTGGCCCTACACCGAAGGCCTGCGCATGGACGAGGCCATGCACCCGCTCACGCTGCTCACCATGGGCCTCTACGGCGAAGTGTTGCCCAATCAGGATGGCGCGCCAGTCCGGATCGTGGTGCCCTGGAAATACGGCTTCAAGTCAGCCAAATCCATCGTCACCATCAAGGTCACTGACAAGCAGCCCAACACAACGTGGAACCTGCAAGGCGCCAATGAATACGGCTTCTACTCCAACGTCAACCCCACCGTCGACCACCCCCGCTGGAGCCAGAAAACCGAACGCCGCATCGGCGCGGCGTTCTACGACCAGCGCAAGCAAACCCTCATGTTCAACGGCTACGGCGACCAGGTAGCCTCCCTCTACAACGGCATGGACCTGAAGAAGAACTTCTAGTCCCAAGCGAAAATCTGTGACCCCCGGGGGTGCCCCGTCCTAGCTCGCGCTAGCGCGGGAGACCATGCTCACCGGCCGACCTACCTACCTCGAAATCCGGAAAGAATGAACCGACCAACCCTCATCATCCTCAAAACCGCCGTCTGGATCGCCTGTCTCTGGCCCATCGGTCTGCTCGTCTACGGCGCGTTTACGCCTAACGGACTCGGTCCTGATCCCACGGCCAGGATCGAGTTCTCCACCGGCTACACCACCCTGATGCTCCTCACCATCGGCCTCGGCATTACGCCAGTCCGCCGCTTGTCTCCGCATCTCAACTGGATGATCAAGTTCCGCCGCCTGGTAGGCCTCTTCGCCTTCTTCTATGGCACGGTCCACATGCTCGCCTACGTGGCTCTCTACGCCGGCTTCAGTGTCCAAACCATGCTGGACGACATCGCAAAGCGCAAGTTCATCACCATGGGCGTAGCCACGTGGCTCCTACTGGTCCCGCTGGCGCTCACCTCCACCAACTGGGCCATTCGCAAGCTCGGCGGCAAACGCTGGAACCTGCTGCACAAGCTCGTCTACATCGCCGTCATTTGCGGAGTGATTCACTACTGGTGGCAGGTCAAGCCCGGCGTCATTCTTCCGTTGCCCTTTACGATCGCCGTTGCGATTCTCCTGTTGGCTCGCCCCATCCAGACCGCGCTTCTCAAGCGCAAGGCGAAGGCCGCCGCCTCAGGCCGGCAAGTCGTCCAGCGACCCGGCTAACCCCAGCGGCAGAAGCTGCTGCGCCACGGGGCTGTAGCTCTTGCGATGCAGCGGTGTGGGCCCCAGCCGTGCCAGCGCCGCCATGTGCTCTGCCGAGCAGTAGCCTTTGTGACTCGCCAGCCCATACCCCGGAAACTGGCTGTCCAGCTCCACCAGCAGCCGGTCGCGGTACACCTTCGCCAGGATGCTGGCCGCCGCAATCGAGAAGCTCGTTCCGTCCCCCTGGATGCAGGACTGCTGCGGGCAAGCGAAGTCGATCGTGTCCACCCCATCGATGAGCAGGTAGTCAGGTGTCAGCGCCAGCGTCGCCACTGCGCGCTTCATCGCCAGCAGCGAAGCCTGCCGGATGTTGATTCGATCGATGGTTTCCGCATCCACGGCCGCGATCGACCAGGCCACCGCATTGCCGCGGATCTCGCGGTCAAGTTCATTGCGCTTCTTCTCGGAGAGCTTCTTCGAGTCGTTCAGGCCATCAAGGCGACAGCGCGGCGCCAGGATGACGGCCGCAGCCACCACCGGCCCAAACATCGGCCCACGTCCCACCTCGTCCACGCCGGCAATGCGCAGGGCACCCAACTTGCGTGCGGCGTTCTCCAGCCTCCATCCGCACACGGGTTGGGACACAGGGAACTTAGCCATGAACTCAGTATAGGGATGGGCTAGTGAACGTCCATCAGGAATGAAGCAGGTTGTCGACGCGTTCCTGTGGAATTCGCCGCCACAAACAACAACCCCGGCGCTGGCGCCGGGGTTGTCTGGTTCGGAGGAGGAAACGCTAGGCCTTGGCGACGACGCGATCCACTTCCTTGAGACGGGCTGCCTTGCCGCGCAGTCCGCGGATGTAGAACAGCTTGGCGCGGCGTACTTTGTAGCTGCGGATCTTTTCGATCTTGTCGACAACCTTGGAGTTGAAGGGGAAGATGCGCTCGACGCCCTGGCCGAAGCTCATCTTGCGTACGGTGAAGGTGCCTTGCGGTCCCTTGTTGATGGCGATTACGAGGCCTTCAAATGCCTGGAGGCGTTCTTTATCGCCTTCCTTGATCTTGACCTGGACGCGAATCTGGTCGCCGGGCACAAATGCTGGTAGATCGGTGCGCTTGAGCTTGTCTGCCAGGCGCTGCATAACTGGATGAATTGACATGGTTTCTTCCTGCTTTTGAACTCAGAACCTTCAGTTTATCAGAGAAATTGCCGCTGTGCCTAACGGGGCGCTGTTGAGGCTGTTTTGCACTGGAAATGCCACAAATTGCACTTTCGCGCGCAAATAAAAAACGGTCATGTTGATTGGAATCATGGGATTGCACACCGAAAAGGGGGGGATTTTCGCTGACTGTGATTTGAATCACGTTCAGCAGTAAACGGAAGACAGAGGACAGACGACAGGGAGTGGACAGTGAACGGTGATCAGTGGATAGAAAACCACTGCGGGAACCGGGATCGACCTTGGAGCAGAACGCGCGGGTTGTGACGGGTGTCGACATTTCTGCTCCTTACTTTCTGGGTTTGGGCTGCGGTTAATGGAATTGCCGGTCAAAAAGGGAACGCCCGCCGAGTTGGCGGGCGTTGCATATTTTCGATCTAATACAAGTATGGCAGGTTCGAGCAATTAATAATGGATTTTTGAAAATATCTTTTCGCTTTGTTTTGTGTTGGTTGCAACGTTTTCCACAGGTTGGGCACTTGACAACATTTCCACAGGGGCAGATTTGTGCGCGCTGGGCGGGTATTGGAGGAGTCTGGGGCCAAGCCTTGGACCAGCAGGGGACATCGACGCGCGGGACCGCCCGGTTCTGGGAGGCCGACCGCGGTGGACAATTGCTCTGCTCGCATAAAGAGGACTGAAAGACTATTCCAGTCCGATTTGGGCAGCTTCGAATGGGTAGGGGGCCCTGGGTGGTGGTGGCCGCAGGTTGTGATCTTGCGCACTCGAACCTTCCCCATCGGCCACGATACGACCGGAACTCGGCAGAACCCCTCATGCCGTCCGTTGGATTAGCGCCTTGGCCTGCGGGCGTCAACCAAGAATCGCCCCAACACAGATCAGCGGACGATAGCCGACTTCTCGGTACTGATATAAATGCACGTTCAGCACTCTTGCGGGGTTGTATTTCTAAAAAGGGATGTCATCGTCGGTGATCTTCATCGGCTCTGGGAGTGCACCGTCAGGCAGGGGCAGATTGGTTACGACGTAGAGGTTCAAAATGTCATCTCTGTCCATGAACAGGATCTGGCTGCGCTTCGTCGCGTCGAGCTTTCCGCCGAGCCAGTTCCTTGCAGCTTTGGTGATTTCACCACCGGCAACGATAAAGGCGTGATCGACTAGGACACGACTGTTTGTCTCGGGATCGAAAATCTCATGGCCGAGCATCATCAACGCCTGCTGGTAAATTTCTGCGATGTTTTTGTTTGATCCTTTGCTGTCGCCCGCCGCGTCGAGCTTATCTTTCTTCGCCTGGATGCCGAAATACAACGTGTGCATTGTCGGCAACGTGTACTTCATCCAAATGTCTTTACCATATTCGAGCGCCTTGTCTTTATGACCGGCCGCCGTGATGCGATGAAAGCCAAGCTGGCGCAACAATGGCAGGAGGACTTCCCCGATCAGCTCATCTTCCGAACAGCGATCTAAATAGGCGATTAAGTCACCGCGTCGTTTCAGCTCGTTTGCCGAGAAAGGTCGGTGCGGATTTGGAACCGGTTGCGCAATCGTGTTCGTCGCAATGTGCTTCAGGTAGCAGTGCCGGTCTTCTGCATAAAACGCTTCGTAACCTTCACGGGCCAAAGCCACGTTCAAGAGCGTCATGGCCTTTTCGCGACCGGGGTCCGCGTCCTGTTTGTCGCCCTGATCCATGAGCGTGCGTATTACACGGGCGAAGGTGTCGGGCGGCGCGTTGCCGCTTGTCTGTGGCTCCTCCAGGATTTGGACCAACGTGCTGCCCACCCAGGCGTTGCGCGTTGTCCCATCGTGCACATAGTCGGTATCGCATTCTCGAAAGAAGCGTGTGATGTAGCTGCTGCTCCGGTAGGGAAAAAGGATGTCTTTGCCGGCGTCGGTATTCCCGCAGATCATGTCGGCCAATGCGTTAATCGTTCGATCTTTGAACTTCAAGTCCGTCTCCGCATGGGGTACGATGGCATCCTTTATGGTAACTCTAGCCAGTTCCGTCCTCTTTCGCTCTCAGAAATACCTCGTCGACGTGTTAGTCCTCATAAACGCCGTTCGCTCCTCTGATGGGTCAAGGCCGGACTCGCCGATGGGGATTCGATCATGCGGGTGAGGGTTGAGCGGTCTTGAACCTAACGGGACGCCGGCGCAATACCGGCCTGCGTCACCCCACCCCAGGCTAAGCCAACCCTAGCGACAAAAACATAGACGTCGTGCCCAGAGGGCTCCCAGGTGGGGCACCGGCCAGTCCTGGTACACATCTCGGAGAAGTCATTTCACAGAGCTATCCTCTCCACGGCAGACTGAGGAGGCGGGGAGCACTCGCCCGACTTCAGTTGCCGTTCAGCCACAGCATGTTCAATCTCCGAGTTAACCTCACCACCCAAAAGGATCATGACTCCGGTCAGGTAGAACCAGAGCAGCAGGATGATGACGGCGCCCAAGGAGCCGTAGGTCACCGAGTAACTGTTAAAGAAGTGAAGATAAACGCGCAGGCCGATCGATGCCGCGATCCAACCCGACAAGGCGACCAGGCCTCCCGGAGTAAACCAGCGCCACGAGCGCTTTTGCACGTCTGGGCAGAAGTAGTACATGACCTCGAATGAAAGGACAGCCATCAGCGAAGCGATCACCCAGGCAACAATGTGGAGAGCGAGCGACAGGCCATAACCAATCCTGAAAAGATCTTTCAAGTAACTGGCCCCAAAATCTCCAGCGAATAAGATCAGGAGCGTACCGATCACCAGCAAGGCCACTAAAATCGTCAGTCCCACAGCCTGCAACCTTGCCTTCCAAAAGGCGCGTGTCTCTTTGACTTTATATACAGTGTTCAACGTGTCCTGCAGTGCCGAGATGCCGACGCTTGCGGAGAACAATGCGACGATGAGCCCAACCGTAACCTTGCCGGTGGTGCTGGCACTGGTGGTCTCCTTGAAGGTATTTATGACGAGCGAGAACGCGGCAGGCGGAATGAGATGACCGATCTTGTCGAGGAGTTTTATATAGACGTCGCTCGAAGACTTGGCGACCACCCCCATCAAAGAGGACATGGCGATGAGTGCTGGAAAGATGGCCGAGAAGAACGAGTAAGCCAACTGAGAAGCACGACCGAAGAGGTTGTCGTCGTTGATACCGGTCCAGGTACGTTTTGCCACTTCTTTTATGGGTACGCCGTGCAAATCCCACATGGACGACAGGGGGTTGTGCAGCACGCGAGCCCAAATGCGCTTCTCCATGTCGAGAATTTCAAAACGACCCGGTCCCGCTGCACCGTCCGGCACGGTTTTCTCTGAAATGGATTTAGCTCCAAATTTGTTGGACCGGCCCATATGGTCCCCCTTTGCTTTTCAAGATATTAGATGCGGCCAGTCGCAGACGCACTCAGCACTCCGCAACCGGACTTCGAGAAAAAACTGAACTTGCATCAACGTCATTGAAGGCGTGCAAACAAAACTGCACGTCTTTCCCGGCTTCAGCTGAGACGGCATCCATGCGCTCCAGTCTTTTAGCGGACCCCGGTGGATGGCCTGCCGGGTCGTTGCGGAAGTTGCCGCCTTGCGGGCTACGAACCCTCATTGCAGGCTGGTATGCGAGGCTGGAGAAAAGGTAAGCTTTTCCCATGTGCGGCCGATATTACCGACGTTCGGATAAACAGCGAATTGCCGAAGCTTACCGTCTCGGCGAAATTCCTTTTGACCTGGTCTTGCCGGACTGGGACTTCAACATTGCCCCTACGACATTCCAGCCTGTCATCCGCAGCGACAAGGAGAACGGCAAGCGTGAGCTGGTTTTGATGCGGTGGGGCCTTGTGCCTTTCTTTACCAAGCAGCTTTCGGACGTGAAGGGCATTTCCACGATCAATGCCAAGGCTGAGAATGTCCCCACTAGCCCTACTTGGCGCACTCCATTCAAGAAGCGACGCTGCCTCGTCCCTGCAGACGGGTTTTACGAGTGGAAGCGCCTCGACGAGAAAACGAAGCAGCCCTACGCGTTCAGCATGAAGGACGATGCACCTTTCGCCTTCGCCGGTCTATGGGACGCATGGAAGGCACCAGACGGCAGTTGGCTTCAGTCGTTCAGCATCATCACTACCGACGCAAACGAGCTGATGGCTCCGGTGCATGCGCGGATGCCAGTCATTCTCCACCCCACCGACTACGACCGGTGGTTGGACCGTGACAGTGAGCGAGCGCCGGTGGATTTGCTGCGGCCGTTTGAAGCAGAGTTCATGGTACCGCGCCTTGCAACCCGAGGGTGGGAAATGTCAGGAACAACGGGCTGGAGATGCTGAACAGCTCGTGATGTTGAAGGCAAACAAATCTGCCACTCAGGACAATGCGATGTGGGCGGATTGGAGACTGGCTTGGTTACGCTGAATATGGGTTGGCCTGTTGATCAATCGGGAGCTTGCGCGTTGACGGTCAGCCGCCCGGATCTTCGGCTCGGCCAGGGAACACCTGCGAGAAACCGGCTTATTGGTAGGGATCAGAAAACGACGACGTGCGATAGGCGGAAGTACCCTATCCCGCCGCCGCGCTAAGTTGTCCTGAGGCCGTTCCGCAGGATGGACGCAGTCTACGAGTGGTTGGGGGATACGGAGGCGATAAGCTACGAGCGAGGGGTCTGCTGGTAGAGATATTTGAAGACACGGTCGAGCAAAGTGGTCACAATATCAAGTGTGGCTTTGGTTCCAGCTCCCCAGACGAAAAGATCGACGTAGTCCTTCAATGTGCCAAACGCCTTGAAGCCAAGGAACTTGGTGTTCAAACCGATCAACTCAGCGATTGCCGCAGCGAAGATCGCAACTGCGATGTCGCCCTCTCAGATCGCGCGCACGAGAAATACTTTCCGGCGTTTAGTGGTAGCTTCCGGTGAACTCTTGAAAGTTGTCGCGATCAAACTGCCGATCCGTCTCGTTCGATCTAATTGTTCCTGTCGCTACGATTCCGCGTCCAGGTTGTACAGTGATCTTGCGACTCGTCGCCCGTGTCGGAAGGACTACGCATGCCCGTCAAAACCATCATTGAGCCGTTCCGCATCAAGAGCGTGGAACCGATCCGCTGGACCACGCGAGAGCAGCGTGAACAGCTTCTCATAGCTGCACACCACAATCTCTTCCTTTTGCACGCGGACGACGTGCTCATTGACCTTCTGACTGACTCCGGGACTGGCGCGATGTCCACACATCAATGGGCGGCCATTATGGAGGGGGACGAGAGTTACGCGGGAAGCCGCAGCTTCGACCGCTTCCGGAATTCGGTTCAAGACATATTTGGATTCAAGCACGTAATCCCCACTCACCAGGGTCGAGCCGCCGAGCGAATACTCTTTGGCGTGACGTGCAAGAAGGGCGACATCGTCCCGAATAATACCCACTTTGATACGACGCGGGCCAACGTCGAATTCACAGGTGCCGAGGCGCTGGATTTATTGATGCCCGAAGGAAAGCAGCCTGCGTTGCGGCATCCTTTCAAAGGCAACATGGACGTGGCCGCGTTGGAGTCGCTCATCGAGCGAGTCGGGCGAGAA
>JANXQR010000381.1 GCA_025353435.1 Acidobacteriota bacterium
GAAGAAATTTGCTCAGGATGTCGATGATGCTTCGGACACCCATGACACCATCGATTTTCTACTGAAGAACGTAAAAGATAACAATGGCAAAGTCGGGATCTGGGGTATTTCGTATCCCGGCTTCTACACGTCCGCATCCATTATCGATTCACATCCCGCGCTGGTGGCCGCGAGTCCGCAGGCACCAATGACAGATCTCTTCCTGGGCGACGATGGCTACCACGGCGGAGCTTTCATGCTGGCAGCCAACTTTGGGTTTTATGTCCAATTTCGTCCGCAGTCGGAGGCGAAGCCGCCTCAGGCGCGCGAGGCTTTTGATTTCGGAACACCGGATAGTTACAAGTTTTATTTGCAGGGCGGAAGCCTCACTGAAATGGAGCATAAGTACCTTAAAGGATCTAACTGGCTCTACAGCGATCAGTTCACGCACGACATTTATGACAGTTACTGGCAGGCGCGTGACTTATCACGCCACATGAAGAATGTGAAGTGCGCGGTGCTGGTAGTAGGCGGATGGTATGACGCTGAAGATCTGAGCGGACCGTATCGTACATTCTACGCAATCAATAAATACAATCCCGAGACGCCAACGACACTCGTGGAAGGCCCCTGGGTCCACGGCGGGTGGGCGCGGGGCGATGGCAGCCACTTGGGGGATGTTCAGTTCAATGCCAAGACCAGTGAGTACTTCAAGTCTGACATTCAGTTCCCATTCTTCGAACACTATCTGAAGGGCAAGAGCACCGGCGCTCAACCAAAAGCAGTGGTGTTTGAAACGGGAACCAATGTGTGGCGCCACTTCGACGCATGGCCGCCGAAGGAAGTAGTTTCGAAGACACTTTACTTTCACGCAGGCGGAAAGCTGAGCTTTGATCCTCCCCAGGAATCGAAGGGCATCGACGACTATGTTAGCGATCCGAATCATCCCGTACCGTTTGTTGGATACACGACGGACACGGTTCCCCAGCGCTACATGGTCGATGACCAGCGATTTGCAAGTTATCGTCCGGATGTGCTGGTTTACCAGACGGAACCGTTGGATGAAGATGTAACAATCGCGGGTCCGATCTCTCCAAGGCTGAAGGTTGCGAGCTCGGGGACGGACTCAGATTTCGTGGTGAAACTGATCGACGTTTACCCCGAGAACTATCCGGATCCAGAGGGTACTTCGCAGGGGAACAAGCGCATACTCGATGCGCCTCCGCTGCACATGGGTGGATATCAGCAATTGGTGCGAGGCGAGCCATTTCGCGCAAAATTTCGCAACAGCTGGGAGAAGCCTGAGGCACTGACCCCGGGCAAAGTGACGGAACTCAAATTCACAATGCCGGATCTGTTCCACACTTTCCGGCGTGGTCACCGAATTATGGTGCAGGTGCAGAGTTCGTGGTTCCCGCTTACAGACCGCAATCCGCAAACATTCACTGATATTCCCAACGCCAAGCCGGAAGAATTCCGGAAGGCGACGGAGCAGGTCTTCCGCAGCAAGGATGCGGCGAGCGGTGTGGAAGTCATGGTGATGCCCTGAAGCTAGGATGGGGATTGGGCGATTCGGCGGAAGTTGTCGCAGTCTGCTGCCGTTTTGGGGCAACTACCGGCATTACAGAAAGCATGATCAGGAGCGCGGCGGGAACTGTCCCCAGCCCGATACGCAAGCTATGAGAACTCGCGGAGGCCCACCCCGTGAACCACGGCAGTACCGCGCCTCCCAAGCCGCATGTTGCCAGCAGCCATCGTGAGTCAGACGAGTTACGGGCGCCGGCGAAGAAGCGCGCCAGAAGCAAAGGGAAGATAGGCGCCAGAGCGGCTCCAAGTAAGATCATCGCCGCACCGCGGAATGGCACTCCCGACAGCCCCAGCAATAGCACTGCCGCCCCAAATGCCACCAAGAGAGCTGCGCGCAGTATAAGCATGGGGGCAACCCGCAATAACAATAGCGAAGAGAGTCCGCGCGAGACGAGGAAGCCGCACCAATAAAGCGAAGATGATGCCGCAGCTGACGCGGGTCCTGCGTGCGAAATGCGAAGTGAGTAGGTTGCGAGCCAGGTTGCGGTCGTATTTTCGATTCCGACTTCAAGAAAAGTGAGCAATGCAAAGATCGCAATCCAGCGTAACTGCAACGAATGTGTGATCGTATTATTCGCCTTTAAGATCGGTGGAGCATCCTCAAGCGCTAACCAGCAGGCCACGGCAGCGATCGCGGCGACTGATCCAAGGGCCTCGTACGCCGTCCGATAGGTTAGATGGACTAGTATGCGCGCGGCAAAGAGTGGAGAAAGGAATGCGCCCAGGCTCCAGCTGAAATTGAGAAGAGTCAGCTGCGCTGCGCTGCGATCGCCAAATTTTCGGCCGGCGTACATGCTCACAGCAGTCATCGGAATGCCGACGCCGATTCCGAGGGCGAGAAACAGCTTAGGGAGCACGGTGAATCCCGCAGTGGCAATTCCGAATGACGAAGCGGCCGCAACAAGGAATCCGATGGTCATCAGACGCGGGTAATGCTCTGTGCAAAGAATTGCCCCGAGCGACGTTCCCAGGAAGTAGAAGAGCGCGAGAGATCCTGATTGAGAATCAGTGAGTTGAAATGTCGAAGATATTGAGGGCAGCAATGCACCATTGATGGCATGCAGGACACCTGTGAGCGCAAAGGCCGAATGCAGCACGGCTAATGAACTGGGGGCGATCCGTTTGTTGCTCATCGTCACCGGTCAGGATCGCCTGCGAGCGCGTTTGGAATTGGGTGGGCAAGTCGATTCGCGAATGACGAGTTCAGGGTGAATCGGAACCACATCAGGGAAAGTAGCCTGTCCGCGGATGCGCTGCAGCAGAATTCGTGCGGCAACGGTTCCCATCTGTTGTAGGGGCTGGCGTATCGTTGTCAGGCTCGGGTTGTGATATGCGGCGCCTTGAATATCATCGAACCCGACCACTGAAATATCTTCGGGAACGCGAAGCCCGTGGTTCATAAACGCTCGGATCGCTCCGATTGCGGAGATGTCATTGAAGGCTACCAGCGCCGTGAAATCGCCGCCGCGCGCGATAAGTTCATTGGTCGGCATAAAGCCCAGCTCCGGAGTAGAGACGCGCAACTCCAACTGCACCGCATTTTCAGGAGCAACGACGAGTTTCAGATCCCGTGCCACAGCCATGAGGCAGGCCCATCGATCATCCGCATCCGAACTGTGGCTGCCCCCTCGCATGAACGCGATCTTGCGATGCCCGAGTTGGTACAAGTGACGCAAGGCCAGTTCGGCGGCGCGTTTCTGATCCAGGACAACGTTTGTCACGCCCTCAATCTTGCGATGACCCGCCACCACTACTACAGGTAGACTCAGGCATTTCTCGAGAATAGTGTCGATGACGATGAATCCTTCGACCGACCGCTCCATCAGCAGGCGCGGGTACTCCTCGATAAGGTCAGGCTTGCGGCGATGGCTTGCCGTCAAATAGAAGTAACCCTCCTCAATCAGGAATTCTTCAACGCCGGCAAGGACCTGGGTGGCATAGCCGTCGCTCAATTCCGGCACCAAGACCCCGATTGTGAAGCTCTTGCGCTTTCGGAGTGAACGGGCGTAAAAACTGGGGCGGTAATCGAACTTCGCGGCGGCCTCGGTGACGCGGGCTCGTGTTTCCTGGGGGATGGAGCGCACCCCCGGAGCATTGTTCAAGACGAGCGAAATGGTCGCCGGCGAAAGGTTGAGATATTCGCCCAGGGTTTTCAGACTGATAGGCTGACCCGGCGGAGGCTCAGTACCCGGTTTAATTTTCTTGGGCATGCATTCCTTTTGTAACATTCCATGGCTGTTATCGTTTTGAGGGCCCCCGTAGCTGCCATTCGTCGAATACCCGGGACTCGATCGCGAGCACTCTCTGGATCGCGCCAAGTTTGTCTGAAGAATCACGCCCATCAAACTTGAACGACCAAATTTACCGGGATTCGACGTACAATCGACTGGAGACCTAGCCTCCGGAGAGTTGGCAGAGCGGTTGAATGCATCGGTCTTGAAAACCGACGTACCTGAAAGGGTATCGGGGGTTCGAATCCCTCACTCTCCGCCATTTAATATATTTATTATCAATAACTTAAGCATTAAGATAGCCTTCGCATTTTATGGGCCAGTGACTGCGGTCAGTGCCAGTTGAGGGGAACACTTCATTTTCCTGCTCGTTGATCGGCATTGCGTCTCGGTGCCCACTTGCTCGTACGATTCGGCGATCAGGAAACGGTTCATGAAGGGTGCAATCGCGGAGGCCCTCAATACGCGCGAACTTCGCGAAAGGCCTGAATGGAGATTGCGAGAGCCCTTCCACATCGCCGAGTAGTAAAGTGGTACTCCGATAGCCACAGCGACATAGGCGCCTGAGAGGTGCAGGAAAATGTCCCACGTGAATTCCATGCGGAAAAACATGGTGAGCACAAGCATCATACCGGACAAATAGAGCAGCAGTAGCTGAAGTTGGCGGTGGAGTGCCGGGTCGTTCTGCGCACGATTCATAGCTGCGATGATCAGAAACAGCGAGCCGATTTCGACTCCAAAGACGCCGGCCACGAGCAGCGAGTGTGGTGGGCTGACGATCTTCACATCGAGTCCGTAGACGTTATGCCACCAGTTGTCGAAGGGCGCAGACGTGAGCATGGCCACGCCGCCCCAGGCGGCTAGAAATTCACCTAGCGGATACGTAAACCCCAGAACACGCACCGAACGGGCCCGAATCGGAGACTCAAAGCCGACGGTTGTTGAGAAAATCAAGTAACCGCAGATGCAATAGACCAAAAGGGCAAAGGATCAACTCGGGACGTAGCGCAGAGTGCTGACTGTTCCGGATGGATTCCGATCAAGGCTCAGCTTCGGTCTCCGGCTGGATGAGAAATATAAGAACCAGGGCGGCTAAGGCGAACATGCGGAACGCGGCGTCTTGACCATTCCAAGTGTGAGATTGCCACATTAGAAACCACTCCGCGCCGACGGAAAGGAACGCTACCAGGAACATCAGCATTGAAGCTGTCAGTCCGAGAATGGCAGTCCCCTTTGCGCGGTGAAACGCATTGCCAGGCTGGTTTCGCATGCGAATCAGGCGAACAGCGCCCCACCACAATAGGACTGTTGTGACAATTTCCCAGATAATGATTGAGATATAGAAGACGAGATGGGCTGCCGGCCAGGGAATTGCGCGCCACTGGCCATGGTTTCCGGGAAATGTCGAATCCATCGAGAGGACATGGCGCACGAATTGGTAGTTCGAATCGAAGTCGGTAAGGTTGTTGAATACTACAAGCGAGTGCAGCAGGGCGATTCCAGACACCAGCAGGAACTTCGAGGATCGAGTGATCATTGAGCGATGCTCTCCTTGCGACATCCACATCTTGAGCTTGCTGGGGGGCAATGGCAGGACGAATGCTTCTTGATTCATGGTAGCTTGAACCGGACATCAGACAAATGAGAATCAGTGAAAACCATGCTACATTCAATTGCAAATGACGAATCCAGTTGCACCGGAACAGAGTCTCTCAGAGTTGGGAATCACACTGCCGCCACCCCCTTCCCCAGGAGGCAACTACGTCTCGGCTAAGCGCGTTGGCGAAATTGTGTATCTGGCCGGCGCGATATCCACGGGCCCCGATGGAATTGTTACTGGAACCGTGGGGCAAGATCGAAGCGTCGAGGACGGGTACGCGGCTGCCCGTGCTTGTGCGCTTACTCAAATGTCTGTGTTGAAGGCAGTCCTCGGATCGCTGGATTTAGTGGCCGAGGTTCTCACAGTGAACGGATATGTCAATGCAGTTCCGGGATTTCCTGACTCGCCGGCAGTGATTAATGGGGCCTCGGATCTCCTCGTCAGCGTGTTCGGGGACGCGGGCAGACACGTACGAGCGGCAGTCGGTGTGAGTGCGCTTCCCAAGAACGCACTCGTTGAACTGCAGATGTCTGTTAGGGTGACTGCGTGAAGCGCGTGCACTCCCTTGAAGCTGAGCCGACGCACTCGGTGTGGGATCGATCGCTTGAGCCACGGCTCCGCATTGCTCCAGGCGACGAGGTACTGATCGCGTGTGTTGACGCAAGCGGCGGTCAAGTGCGCCCGGGAATGTCGACAACGGAGTATCTCGGCATTGACCGGACGCGCATTCATGCGTTGACGGGGCCTATCTGGATCGATGGTGCGGAACCCGGGGATGTGTTACAGGTGGAAGTGTTTTCGACGCGCCACACAGGCTGGGGATGGTCAAGCGTTGTGGAAGGCCTCGGCTTGTTGAAGGACCGGTTTCGCGAGCCCTATCTCTTCCATTGGAACTTGGGAAGCGATTCGACCAGTTCTCTCGCTCCGGCGATTGTGCCAGTGCGCCCATTTCTGGGAGTGATGGGCGTTGCGCCCGCCGAACACGGATCGTTTCGTACTCGCCCGCCTGGGGTATTTGGCGGAAACATGGACGTGCGAGAGCTGTGCGAGGGCTCAAAGCTCTATTTGCCGGTCTTCAATCGCGGCGCGCTCTTCAGTTGCGGGGATGGCCATGCTGCACAGGGCGATGGTGAGGTTTGCATTAACGGTATCGAGTGCCCTCTCAACGTAACGTTGAGATTCCGGCTGCACAAGCAAATGAATCTGGACGCACCATTGGTTGAGGCGAGCGATTCACAATTGCTTGACAGCTTGGGAGACGCGTGGATCGTAGTTGAAACAGGGACTGCCTTGTATGACGCGGCCCGTGCGGCAACCGGGCGAATGATCGATCTCCTTATGAGCCGATGGGGACTCAGCGCCGTTCATGCCTACATCCTTTGTAGCGTTGCTATGCGACTTCGCCTTAGTCAGGTAGTCAACGAGCCGGTTCACACAGTCACAGCAGCAATGAGCAAAAAGATACTTCCAGCGAGGGAGTTGTTTCCAATCCAATGATCATCAACAATCCTGAAGTTGTCGCAGAGTTGAGTGCGCTCTATTCGAGGTATGAGAAGGCCCTGGTTACAAACGATGTGGACACATTGGTAAGCATGTTCTGGGACGCGCCGCAGGTTATGCGGTTTGGCGCGGCTGAAAATCTCTACGGGCCAGGGGAATTGGAGGCGTTTCGAAAGTCTCGCCCTGCGGCTAACCTGGCTCGAACAGTTACACGGCTGGACATGGTAAGCTTTGGCCGCGATTTTGCGAGTATCACCATTGAGTTTGAACGGATCACCGGCACCGACATGGTGCGCGGGCGACAGAGCCAGACTTGGGTGCGTATGCCGCAAGGTTGGCGGATTGTGTCGGCGCATGTTTCAATTTTGCCTGCGAGTTGACCCGGTATCGCGCAAATCGCCGGCGCAAATCTATCTAAGCCATTAATTTGACAGTCAGGTATTCCTCATTAACAGCATGAAAGGCGGCCTCCAGGTGCTCGGAGGACTCGAATACTCGTCCCGCGACGTGTCTGGCCGGGAACTCAAAAGTAAGTTCCTTAGTTGCGAATGGCCAGGGAGCCAGCTGAAAAATCCTCGGGCCCACTGGAAGCACCCGAACTTCTGAGAAACCGCCGTCATTCAGCGGCAGGGGATGCAGAAGCGTTGCGGGGTGGTCTAATGCAACGCAGGTAAGCAGGGAAAGGTTGTCACACGCTTGGAGGAGCCTGAAATGGTTTTGGATTGACGCCATTGCCTTGTGCTCGGGCAGCAAAGTGCCATCTGCCGCAATAGCTTCCAGCATTCGAGTCTGAGAAGTCCGTTGCTCTGCTAAGAACTCGTCAAGTAGAACCAAACCTTGAGAGGCAATGGTGCTTCGGTCAGCGTGTTCGCTGAGGAGGCTGTAAGTGTGCATGGATATAAGTAACCCAGCGTAGGGGTCGCTGTCCGCGATGATTCTTACCGCGCGGTCCCTGACAGCCAGATATTCCGCAATGTCAATTTCTTCGAATGCGGAATACTTGCCGACGAGTTCGTTCGAAAACGCGGAAGGCTTTCCTTGCCCGGTGATTGAGGGATGAACGTCCCGAGCGGCCCAGCCGTCATCGTGGCTCGCAATGCCGTACAAGACTCGATCCCTCGGTTCCGGGCGTCGAAATAAATCGTTGCCCCAAGCTGCCGCGAAGGCACCTGCCAGGCGAGCGTGGTCAGGATGAGTAATCAACCACCAGCCGGTCTCGGACTCCATCCTTAACATAGTTTGTGCCCCTCACTCCCCAACGTCAGCCCGCTTTGACTCGTGCCAGTTGTGGAGCGCCATCCATTCCAGAAACATTACGATGAAGAAGAAGCTGAATCCCAACAAGGTTGCCGCTAGCACCAGAGCGAACATGTAGCTCGTCTCCATTTGGTTATTGGCGTAAGTAATGGCATAACCCAGGCCCCCTTCGCCAACTTGCGCGGAGCCGGCAAAGAGTTCGCCCGTTAACCCTCCAATCACGCTGATTCCTGCAGATATTCGGATCCCAGTGAAAAGATTCGGCAGGGAATTGGGAAGCCGCAGCTTGAAGAGAATCTGAGCCGGTGTTGCCTTGTGCATCACGAAAAGATGAATCAGGTTGTCGTCCACGCTGATAAGTCCCTGAGTCGTGTTCGCAATAATCGGCGCAAGGCAAATGACGAAGGTTACCGTCGATACTGCAATAAGTCCTGGTCCGACCCAGTTGATGATCAACGGGGCGACGGCGACGATGGGAACTGTTTGTAGCAGGATCGTGTAGGGATAGACGAGTTGCCTGAGCCATGTCCACTGCGCGAATACCATGGCAACCGTCATCCCTACAATGATGCTGGCCAACAAGCCACCACCGGCTTCTTCCGCAGTGATCAACAGCGACTTCATCAGGGATGGGAAGCGCTCCTCAATTGCAACTGCCACGAGAGTCGGCCCTGGAAGCATGTACGCCGGCAGGTGCTTCAGACTTACAACCGCCTGCCACAGTCCAAGAAGGCACAAGAGCAGCACCGCGCTGTTGATCAATACCCACGTGCGCCTGCTCATGCTTGCATCACTCCTCGAAGGAGGCGGGAAACGCCGGTCACCGTCTGCTCAAACACAAGAGAGTCGCGTATTTCCGCGGTTCGCGGCCATGGCAGGTCCACTGCGACATCGTGCGCGATGCGCCCAGGATTGGAGCTGAGGATCACGATGCGCGTAGATAGAAAGACGGCCTCCGCGACGGAGTGCGTTACGAAAAGAACGGTCCACTTTTGTTCTTCATAGAGCCGCAACAGCTCCTCGTTCATGCGGTCGCGAGTCATTTCGTCCAAGGCAGCAAAAGGTTCATCCAAAAGCAGAATGCGAGGACGGCTAGCCAATGCACGGGCTATCGAAACGCGCATCTTCATTCCCCCGGAGAGTTCGCGTGGATATCTTCGCGCTACATGGGTAAGCCCGACCAGGTTCAGCATGCGATCGACGCGTTCACTGCGGAGAGGCGGCGCTGCATGCTCCAACTCGAGACTGAGACCTACATTCTCCGCGACGGTTCTCCACGGCATGAGTGTTGAATCCTGGAAGATGAAGCTCATCAATTCGCGAGCATTATCGGGTGTCATTCCGTTCACGCGGACGGAACCACTGGTCGCCGCGCTTAGTCCAGAGACCAGCCGCAGGAGGGTCGATTTGCCGCATCCCGACGGTCCAAGGAACGCTACGAACTCGCCGCGTTCCACTTCGAAGGAGATTCCCTCCAACGCAGCTGCCCCGGTTCTATACCGCTTGTCGACACTTTGCAGGACGACCTCTGGGACGTTTACCATGCGGGCTCTCCGTTGATTGGCAGCAGGAGAACTGACTGGCGATCGGAAGTGTGGAGAATCTGCTGGGTCGAGCGCGACCAGTTCCACTCATTTGCCAATTGTGGCGCGACGGTGGAGGACGGATTTCGATCGTAGAGCGGGAATGCCGAACTGGCAATCTCGAGACGAAGTTGTTCGCCGGGCTGAAGTACGAAAGCTGTTGGCTCCAGGGTGAAGTCCCACTCATGAACAGTGTCAGCGGCGTAACTCGAATCGCGAAACAGCCATGAGCTACGCGCGATGCCGATCGACATAAATTCGGCGCGCCCACCGGGAAAAACCCGGACCAACTTCGCAGTGAAGTCAGCATGAGGGGCGGAAGTGGCGGCATTGAGCTTCACGCGAGGATGTCCAAACAACTCCATCTTTCGCACCGCGGGCTCTGAAGTGTACACAAGTAAGTTGTTGCCAAGCTCCATGGTGGCCTGATCGAAGGAGCCGC
>JANXQR010000421.1 GCA_025353435.1 Acidobacteriota bacterium
GTGTTGCCGGCGAGCCAGATCAGCTCGGACTTATGGAGGCGGAGATCGCGGGTGGCTTCAAGTTGGGCGCGCAACTCGCTGACGTCGACGATGTCGCCGAGGCGGATAGACGTAGAGCGATTCTGCAACGCGAAGGAGGCGCGTGTTTTGGGAAAGTGCTTCCAGATGAACTGGAGCATGAGCAGTTTGTAGAAGTCGGTATCGAGGAGCGAGCGCGCGATGGGATCGAGCTCCCAGTTATGGTCGTGCGCGCGGCGGGCTATGTTGATGATCACAATCCATACTCTACTTCAACGAATGGCCCTCGATCGTGCTTTCAATGCTGGCCCGTACATCATCGCTCAGCGGCGGCATGGCGCCCGCTTGCGACGCGACCCACGAGCCCCAACGGTTGCCCGCCTCGTTGAGCACGGGCAGCGGGGCGCCGCGCATGAGGTAGTGGGTTATGGCGGCGGTGAAGGCATCGCCCGCGCCGATGGTGTCAGCCACTTTGACGGCGACGCCCGGGTGGTGGTGGGCAGCATCGGGAGTGACGAGGAGGCTGCCGTGTCCACCGCAAGTAATCGCGACCATCTGGAGTGTGGGGAACTCGGCAAGGAGGCGCTCGGCACCGAAGCGCAGTGCCGAGGGATCATCGGGCTCATTGGCGGGCAGGCCGAGCAAGCCGAGAACCATAGGCACCTCGGCGTCGTTCATCTTCATCACGGTAGCCAGTTCGAGCGACTCCTGAATCACTTCGCTCGAATAGAACGGGGTACGGAGGTTCACGTCGAAGACGCGCACGCATTTGGAGGATGCCTGGGCGGCTAACGTTTGAATGGTCTGACGCGATTCCAGCGAACGTTGGGCAAGCGATCCGAAGCAGATGGCGTCGGCTCTTTCCGCGAGGCGAACCCAGTCGTCAGTAAGCTCGAGGAAATCCCACGCTGCCGGCTCGTGGATCACGTAATGCGGCTGACCATCTTTGAAATCCACAGTAACGATGCCGGTTTGTTGCGCGGGGTCGACCTGCAGATATTCGGTGTCAGCGGGGAGCGGATCGAGGATGTTCACGGCTTGGCGGCCTAGGTCGTCTCGGCCGATGCGGCTGAGAATAACTGCGTGATTGCCGAGGCGGCCTGCCATCACGGCAAAGTTTGCGGGTGCGCCGCCGAGCGAGCCGACGGGCGTGGCCTGCTGAGCCAGTGCGGTGTTTGTTGCCGATTTTGCGGGCAACAGATCCCACAATAATTCGCCGATGCCCAATATCAGTCGCGGTTCCATACTCACCCACTTCGCAGTTGCCCGGGACCGTACCGATCCGGCGAGAAGAGACTGCCAGTGACAGCTTTGTCCCCCGAGGTTGAGTTCGTCAACTCGGAATTGGATCAGCCACTGATCACGTGGTTCAAGAGAGCTATGAAATGATTGAGCTAATGTCTCAAACAGGTCGGGATTCTTCGGGCAACACACCCCTCCCCTCGGCGCTGGGAACGCTCCGCATTTGCAGGAAACTCGGGCGTGATTCTAGCTGTGCGTGGTCGCGCCCATCCCGCACGAGGGGTGTCCGCAAGTGCACATGATCTCGATCTTGTTCGCCACGCCTTCACAGTGGGCGCAGCAATACTTGTCCTTTTCCGGTGGGATGCAACTGCAAGCCGCATTTGCGCATTTCTTTGTTGCCTGAGCAGCCATGGTTCTCCTCCTCCGCATATCGGTCCGCGACTCGAACCTGATGTGTTGCGATGCGGCTTTCGCAGTCCGAGTTAGCTCCGAGGAGCAATTTTTCGCGAGACTGAAAGGGCTTCCCGCACCGAAAGACCGGCTCGGGCGAACCGAGTGCACGGCTAGAATAGGGCAATCGCTGGACCCGCAAGGCTCCGGGAGGGTGCATGCACATTGTCGCGATGATTGCCGGGTTTCTCTGTGTCTTTACCGTTCTGCTCGATGCATTTCAGACCATCATTCTTCCGCGGCGCGCCACTGGCCGCGTGCGACTGACTCGACTTTTCTACATTGCCACGTGGACGCCGTGGACCTTTTTCGCCAACCTGATGGATCACCCTCGCAAGCGCGAAACTGCTTTCAGTTTTTACGGGCCGCTTTCGCTGATACTTTTGCTGGCCCTGTGGGCTGGCCTTATCCTGCTTGGTTTTGGACTGCTGTTTTACTCGCTTGGCAATCCGTTCTACGACATTCGCCAGCAAACGGGATTTTGGTCCGATTTGTATGTAAGCGGGACGGCTATCTTCACGCTTGGGCCCACCGATGCGGGACCGTTGTCGGGTGCGGCGCGATGTCTGATGGTGATTGAAGCGGGCATCGGTTTCGGCTTTCTCGCCATTGTGATGGGCTACTTCCCGGTCCTGTATGGCGCGTTTTCGCGGCGCGAGGTGAACATATCTTTGCTTGACGCGCGAGCCGGCTCACCGCCAACGGCCGCGGAGCTGATGCGCCGCCACGCGCACGACGATGCGGCCGAGGCTCTCTCCATTCTGCTGACCGAGTGGGAGCGTTGGTCTGCGGAGCTGCTTGAAAGCCACATTTCATTTCCGCTGCTGTGCTATTTCCGTTCTCAGCACACGCACCAGAGTTGGATTGGGGCGCTAACGTGCATTCTTGATACGTCGGCGTTGTTGATTGCCGGGGTGCAGGGGCACGAGGCTCGGCAGGCTCAACTCACGTTTGCAATGGCCCGCCACGCCATGGTGGATCTGACACAAGTGCTGACCAGAATGCCGGTTGCGAACATCGCGGATCGCCTGCCCACGGAGCGCTACAACCAGCTCTACGGGCTGCTGTGCCAGAGCGGGGTGAGCATGTGCCGCGATGGGTCGTCCGAGCAGCGGCTGCGTGAACTGCGGCAACTCTACGAGCCGTATGCCGAGACGCTGAGCCGCTACTTCTGCATGCCGCTGCCGCCGTGGATTGCGGAGCAGCCGCACAAGGACAACTGGCTCACAGTATCGAAGGTGCGCGCGAAAGCGGAGGAGGCGAATCCGCCCGGTGAGTTAGTTCCAGGTGAGGGTCGTGTACAAGCCATTGCAGCGCTGCGCGACGACCACCACGACTTTTAGGCGCTGGTTAGTGGGGTGAAGGTGCATGCTCGCATTTTCGGGGTCCGGTATACTGCTCGCGAATCATTTGGAGATCAAAGATGGCTTCGCGCTCCTCGTTCGACCCGCTCTTGTCCGATCTGGATCAGTCACTTTTTGCGATCGTGGCGTCGGCCGCGCCGGCGACTATCGCCGATGTGATCGCGCAGATGCAGGCCATCGATGCGCTGCTGCCGGACAATGACGGACTGAAGTGGTTTAACCGGCTCTATCTGATGGTGACCCGACAAGTGGATATGAATCCGCCGGGCGGTGCATGGAAGAACCCGGGATGGCTGCTCCATCTTGACGTGGTATTTGCGGGTCTTTATTTTGGCGCGACACGGAAGTTTCTGAGCGGCGAGAGTACGCCTTCGGCATGGACGGCGCTGTTCGAATCACGATTCAGCAGCGGTATCGATCGCATCCAATACGCGCTCGCGGGAATGAACGCTCACATTAATCACGACCTTGCGCTGGCGGTCAATCAGGCCAACGCTGACCTGAAGATTGTTCCGGCTGCGGGTGGCCCGGAGTATGCCGACTATTTTGCGGTGAACACGCTGCTTGATGAGGTGTCACCTGCGGCGTTGGCGATGCTGGCGGAGGATGCTTTGGGCGAGCTTGCGGAAGATACAGGCAAAGTGGGCCGGTTGCTGGCGAAGTTTGATATTCGCGCTGCTCGGGTCGCGGCGTGGGATTTTGCATGCCAGTTGCGGGATCTTCCGTTTTTGGCCCGAGAGACAGCACTGGTCGCGCAGGACGTGGCGACAGGCGCGCTTGGGGTCACGCTGCTTACTGAGGTCTAAGCGTTTTCGGGATTTTCATCACTGATTTGAACAGCTCTTTGGCGTCTTCACTCCAGCAATCACCACCCAGCCGTTATCAGCGCCGCGATGCGTGGAACAGTGCGTGTCGTGGATGCCAGCGGCCCACAATCCGTGGGAGATGTATCCCTGCCCGTATGCGAACACAGGATCATCAACCTGCGCGGTCACAGGGCCATCGAGATCGTCGTTGGTGACGATCTGAACGTTGACGGTTTGGCCGTCAGGAAGCTTGACGGCAATCGTCGTCAAATGGTGGCTGCCATGTGGACCGCCACGCCGCACCTGGGTTTTCCGGGTTGCAACGCCGCAAGCCATGATGTTGTCTACATCCCGGTTCGAGTGCTGTGCGATCAGGTCCGCCAGCTTTTGGTTGACCTGCGGGGTACAGGCGGAGGGGACGGGGACGTCGTTAGCGGCAAAGGAAGGTGCTGCCGAAGAAACTACCAACAGAAAGAGCGCAAATCTAATTGCGTGATGCATACGCGACCTCCACGACCGGAATTGTAACGCGCAAGCTGCCTTGTTACCCTGCGTATGTGAATCCCACACGTCGTCGGCTCCCTGGTCTGGCCAAGAAGGACGGCTTTCTTTCTCACCCTTTCGATGATGCCAATGGTGTGCGCACGAGCGGGCTGGTGGCGGGACGCAACCTCAAGACCGGGCACGCGCACGACCGGCATGCGACGGCTTATTACGGTGTTGCGCCTTCGGTCTTTCACGCGCTAGCGAGCCGCTGGCGCAAGACTCTTCCCGCAGCTTCAATCGAACAGACGACTTTTGTTGACATTGGCGCCGGTATGGGCCGCGCGGTTTTGCTGGCTGCCGAGTTGCCATTTCGGCAGGTGGTTGGAGTCGAGCTGCACCCCGCACTCGTTCGCATTGCTCGCCGCAATCTGGCGGTTTGGCGCACAGCGGGCCGTACGCGCTCGCCCGCGAGGATTGCTGCCTGCGACGCCGTGGAATTCGCATTCCCGCCGGGCCCCTGCGTTGCTTTTCTATTCAATCCCTTTGGCGCGGTGGTCATGCGCCGCTGGCTTCGCGCGATGATGCGGGCGTTTGCCACGCGCCCCGGCGAGCTCGACATACTTTACGTCAACAATGAGCAGGAAGGCGAGTTCGAGTTACTGCGCTCAGCCCAACAGCGCAGGAGAAAACGGACTGCCGCAGGAAGCACCGATGCCCAACTGGTGCGGCTCTTCCTTGGTCCGATCAAACGCTCGCGCGCGGATCGCGAGGCTGATAAGCGCATCCTTGCCAACCAGCCCGACGGCGAATATGCTTCGGCACCGCACGAAGACTGCTCGATCTGGCGTTGGATGGCTTGACCGAATTCGGCTTTCTTTTCAGGATGAAATGTTTAACGTTGCCGGGACAGTGTGGTCAAGACGGGGAAGATCGCGCGCAAGGCTGAGTCCAGCGTGCCGCATATCCCGTTGACATGGCTCGGGATCGCTTCTATGATGTGGCTCCGGCCTTTCCCGGTAAAACTGTCCCGGCAAACAAACTCTTATGCGAAAGACTGATGTGCGGGTGCGAAGTATATTCGTGCTTTTAACTCTTGCCTTGCTGGTGTCGGCTTTCGGTCACTCGCAAGACGTGGGGACAGTTACATTGCTTGAAAAGACTCCCTTGCATGTGATCCGAGGCGTGACGGTGATGCAAGGTGTTGAGGGCATGAAGCTGCGTCCGGGCGACATACTCGAGACCGGGCCAGCGGACACCGCACAGGCGCAGCTTGAATTTTCCGGCGGGGCCATTGTTGAGCTGGGTCCGTCCAGCGAGGTCTATCTGCTAAGCCAAAGTGGATCGACTGCCAATTTTGTGCTGCTCACCGGCTGGCTCAAGGGCGAGACCACGGGCGGATCTTACGCGTACTCCAGCCCGCTCGTTTCCGTGACGACGAAGGGCGGAAACATACTGGTGCACGCCACGGCCGACAGCACAGAGGTTTTTGTCGAGCACGGCGTGGCCTCTGTCAGCGGTGGTAGCGGAGCGGCGATCCCTAGCGGTGTGGGCAAGAGTTTTTTTACGCACAAGGCGGGCAAGCCACTGTTGCCGACAGGACGTCCTTCAGGAGACTTCATTGCCGGAATGCCGATCTCATTCCGCGACGTTCTGCCTTCCCGGATAGAGAAATTTGAACGTAGTAAGCCGCCAGTGCCGAAGGTTGACCACGAAGTCTCCTACGCTGAAATCGAGCGCTGGCTGATGCTTCCCGCGGCCTGGCGCAGGGGCGTCGCGGCGCGATTCTCGCCCCGCCTGCGGGACAGCGCATTTCGTCAGGCAATCACCGACCATCTGAGATCTCTCCCCGATTGGGAGCCGATCCTGCATCCCGAAGATCATAAAACCGGCTCGGTTACGGCCGACAAATCCAATTCTTCACCGGGTGAATAATCGCCATGAAACTGATCGTAAAATTCAATCTCGTCCTTTCCGCAATCTTTGCGGTTGCCTTCGTTCTTTCTGGGTGGTTCACACATAGCCTTCTTCAGCGCAACGCCTTGGCTGAGATACAAGAGAATGCGCGCATCATGATCGACAGTGCGAGCGCGGTGCGTTCCTACACGAGTACGCAGATCAAGCCGCTGCTGAAGAATCAGATGACCTACACCTTCATGCCGCAGTCAGTGTCAGCCTACTCGGCAAATGAGTATTTCAAACTTTTGCGCAAGAAGTACCCGGATTATTCGTACAAGGAAGCGACGTTGAATCCGACGAATCCCGGCGACCGTGCCACGGATTGGGAAGCGGATATCGTTCGGATGTTCCGGCAATATCCCGAAAGGAAAGAGTTGGTGGACCAGCGGGACACGCCGGCTGGCCGCGTGCTCTACATTGCCAAGCCGCTCGTGATCGCCGACCCCGCCTGCCTGGACTGCCATGACACGCCCGATCGTGCGCCACGCACGGTGATTGAGCAGTACGGAAGCGACAACGGCTTTGGATGGAAAGTGAATGACATTGTGGCTGCGCAGATTATCTCTGCACCTATGCAACTGCCCATTCAGCGCGCCAACAGCGCGTTCACGGCGTTCATGCTGTCGCTGGCGGCGGTGTTCATCGTATTGATTGGAGCCATCAACGCCATGCTGATTTTCGTGGTCATCAGGCCCGTCAATCAATTATCGAACGTGGCCAGCGAAGTGAGTCTCGGCAACCTGGATGTTCCCGATTTCAAGGCTAACGGCAACGACGAAATTGCCAAGCTTTCGGAGTCGTTCGGACGTATGCGCAAGAGCCTTGTTGAAGCCATCCGGATGCTGGAGAACTAATCCAGGCCTTTGCGGCTTTGACAAGCAATGCAAAAGCATTCAAGGCACGGGAGAATTTTTCCCGTGCCTTTTCGCTGCTTAGTTTTTTGGGAGATTTGATATGCCGTCTGCGGATTGATCCGAGCGTGGTCTACTCGCGTTTGCGTTCCGGCTTGAATTGTCCGGTTGGCGCATCTGGATTCCCGGAGCGTGCATTAAAAGATGTGGTCTCATTGCGACGCGTTAGCAGGCCCGGGGGCGGGGCCTCTTTCACTACCCCCGAGTCCTTGAGGAAGCGCTCGCGATCGGCGAGATTCACGATGTGTTCAGCGAGAAGCGAGTAAAACTCACGCAAGTTTGATGCTCGCTTGGCTTCTTTTCTGGCCACAATTGGGGCGATCGGTCCGAGGTGGGTGGCCAGTCTTTTCGCCACTTGTTCGACGACGGTCGGAGTTATCTCGCTTGGCGATGCGGCATTGAGTGGTGCGGGGACCGACGGGCCCACCGAGGGAGTGGCCAGCTTTGTGAACGCCGCGTTTGACTTGCTGCCTGCCAGTTCCGATCGTTTGGCAAGAAACGCCTTCCGATCACTTTCGTTGTCCATGTTGGCCGCCAGCATTGTGTATAGCTCAAGGACGCTGGTTGTCTTTGCGGCGGCACGTTTTACGAGCACCTTTGCAAACGGCCCGATGCAGGCAGCGAGGTGCCGTTCAACGATGGGCAGGAATGCCTCTTGCAGTTCATCGTTAACGATTGCCGGCTCGACTTCGGGAGCGTGGCCATCCGCTGACGGCGTCTTGCCGAACATGGTTGAGTCGCGCAACACTTGGCGGACCTTGGTGGTCAGACCTTCAGCTTGAGCAAGCGTGCGCTCCGAATGCAAGGTATTAACAGGAGCGGTTGGAGCAGCTTGGGGCAGAGCTTGCTGTGCGGCGGGCGGCGGCGCTGGCGGAATAGGCGCGGGAGTTGCGGCCGGTAAAGGTGTTGCAGTTGCCACCGGCTTCGGTCCGAAGGAGAAGATTCGCGTGGCCGACAAATCCTCGTGCTCCGTGGGCTCAATCGGCGTGGACTTGAGGCGGGCCTGCTCCAACGCTCGATCCTCCGCTGCCTGAGCCTCAACGCGACGCCGCTCTTCCTCGTGCTCTTTGGCGCGCTGCTCGCGAGCATGTTGTTCCTGCTCGCGCAACTCTTTGATCCGTTGTTCTTTTTCGCGAGCCTCTTTTTCCCGAGCCTCCCGCTGGAGAATTTCCTGCTCGCGCTGTTGTTTTGCGCGCAGTTCCTGCTCGCGAAGTTCTTTTTGCTTCGCCTCTTTCTGACGCAGTTCCTGCTCGCGAGCCTCTTGTTCCCGGACCTGCCGTTGATGCAATTCCAATTCGCGGGCGCGGCGCTGTTCTTCCTCGCGGCGGCGAATTTCGCTCTCAACACGACCCTTGCTTTCCAGCAGCCGCGGTTCGTTCGGATACGACGCAAGTCCTCGATCGAGCGTGCGAAGGGCGCCTTCCCAATCGCCGCTCGACAGGCAGCGTGTGGCTGTGGCCATGCACTGTTCCGTGAATTGCCCGCGCCTCTTTGCATCGATTCGCGAGCGCACAGGCACCATCAACGGGGAGCCTGGTTCGAGGCGCGCCGCTTCTGAGGCCAACATTTCGCTCGCCTCCAAATCCATTTGCAGCGCGTTGTCGGCAGCGGACAACAGTCCGCTCAGCACCTGTTCGCGAATTACCGGATCGGACTTGGCCGCAGCAAGAGCTTCCTGGAATGACTCCTGCGCCTTTCTCCACTTCTCTTTGCTTACATTCTTGGAGGCGCTGTCGAGGCACCTCTCCGCCATTGCGCGGCTTGCGATTCCATCTCGAATTCGTCGTTCGATTTCGGCAAGATCGCGGTCGTTGGGGAATGATCGCTTGGCCTGGGCAAGCACATCCTCTGCACGTTTGTAGTCGGCGGAAGCGAGAACGCCTTGTAGCATCCGGATGCAATTGGACTTGGCCTCAAGCCGGGACTGCTGATTTCGTTGCCGAGCCTGGTCCAGAATCTGGTCGAGGCCTGGATACTCGCGGAACGCGGTGGCAAGAGCCTCCCATTTTGCCAATGCCTGGTCGTACTGGCGAGACTGCTCGAGGTCACGCGCCTCCGACACAAGCAACTGCACTCGGGTCCGCAGATCGCGCGCCGCGTTGAGCTGCTGCTGCAGCCGCGCTTCCTGCGGTTCAGTGCGAAGCGCATCCTCCAATACCTGGACGCGGCCATCGAGGGCGACCGCCTGCTGGGCGCGCCGGAGAGCGTCCTGCACAAATGCTTCCTTCTTCTCTCGAATCTCCGCGAGCCGCGCTGCCTCTCTGACTTGCTGCAGCCGTTCCTCGAGCTGAGACTGCAATTCATGCAAGCGCCGATCTTCGGGATACGATGCGAGCGCAGGCGCGATCTCCCGCAATGCGCCCTGAAAGTCGCCGGTCGCTTGCAGTCTTCTTGCCGCATTCATAGCGTTGGCGATCGATTCTTCGCGCTTGCGTTCCTGGATCGTGGCTTGCAGGTCCTGGGCGTTCGCCGCGCTGGGCTCAATCTCCGCAAGCCGGCGGAGCATGAGTTCGGAAGCCTGCCAATTCCTTTCGAGTGTGGCACGCGCAGCCCGCTCGAGTTCGGCAATGGCCTGATCGCGAATCAGCGGGTCTTGAGGCGCAGCCTGGAATGCCCGCACCATGAGTTGCGAGCCCGCATCCCACTGCTGATTGGCAAAAGATTTCCGACCTTCCACCAACAACTTTTGCGCCTTGGCCCGCTGCCGCGCACCATTCTCCGCCTGATCCTGCAAAGCCATCAGGTCGTTGTCCCAGGGAAACGCCTGTGCGGCCGGCCCAAGCAGGGCCATTGCCTGATCGTAGTCACAGATGCTCAGCGCATGTTCAATCCGGTTGATCCAACTCTGCTTGGCGCTTGTGAGAGCGTGATCGCGCATGTCGCGAATCCGCTTGATGATGTTTTTTAGGTCAGGATAGTGCTGATAAACAGCGCTGACGGTCTCCCACTTGGCGAGCGCCTGATCGTATTGGCGTTCCTCTTCGAGCCGCTTCGCTTCGCTCACAATCTTGGTGATTACCTGGTTGAGATTGCGAGCCTGGTGAAGCTGCTCCTTGACCCGGCCGTCCCGAGGGCTCATGCGAAGCGCCTCTTCGAGAATGTTCACGCGCAGGTCGAGCACCGTTTCCTGCTCCGCGCGCGACAAAGCTCCCTGGACCAACTCCGTCTGTTCCGCACGCGCTCTGGCCAACAAGTCTTGGACCTCGGGATCGTCGCCCATCTCCGAGGATTGAGATTCGAGTATTTGAATGGCGTCGTCAAAGGAACGGTCATGGAGGGAGTGCCGGGCCTGTTGGAGGCGCTCCGATCTCAGGCGCTCGGCTTGCTCGCGGACCAGGCGCTCGCTCACAACCCCAAGCAGCGACTGCAGTCGAGCCTCTGGTCCAAGTTGCGTGAGGGCATTTTCCAGCTTGTCCTTCAGCTCCTCGTGGCGCCCCTCCTGGAGGAGGACGCGCGACTCGGCCATGATTCTTTCGACCAGCTGCTTGCGTTCCTCAATCTGCCGCTGCCGGTCCGCCAGGCCCTTGAGCTTCAGCAGATTCCGGTCGTCGGGGAACCGTGCCAGTCCCTCGTCCGCTTTTTGGCAAGCGGAGATATAGTCATCGTGATTCAGCGCTTCCTCAACTTCGTGAGTCAGTGCTTCCAATTCCCTGCGGCGGCGTTCCTGCTCCTGGCCGGCCACGGCCGACTCGATCAGCGAGTGCACCTGGGGTGCCGACGGGTCCAATTCCTCCGCCATCTTGAGGATCTTCAAAGCGGCGGTGAATTTTCGCGAAGACAGCTCCTGGCGAGCCTCGAGAAGATAGCCGTCCATCTGCTGCTGCCGGGCGCGCTCCTCCAGTTCCCTGCCGATCAGGCGGTACAGCGTGCGCGCCTGGGTGTCGTTGGGCGCGACAGCCAGGGCTGCCTCAACTGCTACCTTGGCCTCTTCCAGTTTGCCTTCTGCATGCGCGTTTTCGGCGGCCTTGAGGGCTTTTTGCAGCTTTTCGGCAACCACCGCGGCGTCCCGAATCGCCTCGCGCAGCTGCATCAGATCAAAGTTATCCCGGTCCAGGCCCAACGCCCGGTCAACATGTTCAAGCGCCCTGTCGAACTGCTGGTCGGCCAGCGCCTCTTCCGCGCGCTCTCGCAGTCCGCGTACCTGCTTGCTCAACTCATCGCGTTGGATGCGCTGCTGGACCTCGCGCAGCAGGCGGCTCGCCTTGGTGTGCTGCTGGTCGATCTTCAACACTCGTAGCAGCGTTCCCTGCGCCTTGTACACTTCTCCCTGTTCGATCAGGGACGCCGCTTCGTCCATCTCCTGACCAATCAATTCCTCCTTCAACTGCCCCTGCAGTTGGGATAGGTCGAGGGCGAAATCCTCCGCGGTGGCGTAGCGTTCGTTGGGGTTCTTTGCAAGTGCCTTGAGCAGAGCCTCCTCCATTTCAGGAGGAAACGCGGAGAGAAAATTGCATAACGGCGGCGGGGCTTCACTCACAATCTTCATTAGCGTGCTGGCCGTATTCTCCCCATCAAAGGGCAGATGGTCGGTGATGAGCTGATAGAGCACGACTCCCAGTGAGAAGATGTCGGTACGCGAATCAACGCCCTTGGAATTCACCTGTTCCGGGGCCATGTAACGCAGGGTTCCGAGAACTTCGCCGGTTCGCGTCACATTGGATTGCCCAGCATGCGCGATCCCAAAATCAAAGATTTTTATGCCGCCATCCTTGCTGATCATGATGTTTGCAGGCTTGATGTCGCGGTGAGTCACACCCCGGCGGTGGGCGTACCCCAGCCCGTTGCAAACCTGAATCACGATCGCAATCTTTTCCAGCAGGTTGAGCGGCCGACGGCTGGCCAAGACGCTATCCAGACCATCTCCCTCCATGAATTCCATCACAAAGTAGGGATTTCCGTGGAAGTCACCAAGGTCAAAGATGGTAACGATGTTCTGGTGCTGCAGGCTGGCCAGCGACTGCGCCTCGCGGAAAAACCGCTTCAGCATGTCGGAATTTTCAGAGAACTGGCCCGTAATCATCTTGATGGCGACCTTGCGGTCAAGATAAGGGTCCATGGCCTGATACACGACTCCCATGCCTCCGCGCCCGATCACGCCGATGACATCGTACTTCCCGATTTTGGAGGGAATTGGGCTAGTAGCCATGCACTCAAAACCTGACCTTTGATAGAACGAGTCCCCATGAACGCCTGTGCCGGCGATATCGGCTCCCCGGCATCGCATCGAAAAAATCTCGCGAGCGTTGTGTTCAGGGAAGGCAAGCCCACCGCGGCGCGCCTAATTGTGCAACGAACGTAGGCTAGTGGCAACAACAAGTTGCAGCCCGTTTCAGGATTCTACCCGCATCCGGGGTCGAAGGAAACCATACAAAGCAAACATAGGACGGCTTTTGTGGGCTGCTCCGAAGCGGAACTCCTTTGTCAGGTCAATTCGGAGGGTTCCGGGCAGGAAAAGCGACCGGTGCGGGCAGAATGGGTTCAGGATTTGAAGGGCCTGGTGCGAGGGGCTGGAATTGAACCTGCGATCGGTGGACATGAGCTAAATGGCTCGCGATTTCCCGATTCTACTTCTGGATTACTTCAATATTTTGCGTTCTTTGGTTTGGGATTTCGGTCCGGAGTTCACATGCCGCGAACCATGCCTTGAGGAACTGCCTCAACTCGTCCGGTGGGCGCAACCAAACATTGGCTTGAGTCTCGCGAGGACTGTGGCGGACCAGCACACTAAGCCCAGGAGAGCCCAGGGAGTTTACGGCGCAAAACGCTGATTCATCGGTCAAGTCGTCGCCCAGAAACGCGACCGGTGCTGCACGACCGGCCTCTTTGAGGATCGCTTCGACAGCCCCGCCCTTGTCACGGCCTGCGCGCAATTCCACCCCGGCCTCAAACTCCAGCAGCGCCAACCCTGGTATGGATACCAGCGGCTCAAAGAGCGCTCGCGTCTTCTGTTCGATGAGCCTTGCCTTGTGCGGCGCAATACCACGCCAGTGCATGACGGCAGCGTTTTCCTTATCCTCGAAACGCCCGCCCAGGCTGTCTCGCTTGAGGAGCACGCGGAGCGCGTCCAGTTTCTCGCGGGCCGCGGGAGGCGCAGGTTCCAGTTCCCGCCTTCCGTCCGGGTAGAGATGATCTACCCCATGCAGGCCCCAAACCTCGAGCGGCGGACCAATCCCAAGAAGAGGCGCGATCTCGTTTGCCGGACGGCCAGTAATTACGGCAATGCGCGTTCGCCCTTGTCGACGAATGTCTGCAAGCAGCTCGCGCACGCCGGACCAAGGCCGAGCCTGATAGCGATCCAACCGAAAGGGCGCCAGGGTGCCATCGTAATCCAGAAGAAGGAACGGGTCGGCATCGCCGGCAAAAGCATCCAGGAACCTTCGCACCTTCTTCGTATCTTCCGGACTCACCGGGCCTCGCTCTCTACGCCATTTTGCGTTCAGTAGTGCCGGGTGTTGGAACAATCACTGGCCCCACGTGGGCCACATCCGCTCCGCCTGGGCCTTCAAGGCGCAGTTCGCGCAGATCTCCAAGCACGCTGGCAGCCCAACGGTAGACATTGTGTTCCATCACGTAGCGACGCATCCGCTGCATCCTCATTCGCCGCTCTTCATAGCCCATATCCAGTCCCCGATGGATGGCTTCGGCAACGCCGACAATATCATACGGATTGACGATCAGCGCATCCCCAAGTTCGGTGGCGGCCCCGGTGAACTTGCTCAAAACCAGCACTCCGTCCCCGTCGTCGCGCGCCGCCACAAACTCCTTGGCAACCAGGTTCATTCCATCGTGCAATGAAGTCACCAGGCAGAGGTCGGCGGCTCGGTACCATTGCTCCACTTCAA
>JANXQR010000441.1 GCA_025353435.1 Acidobacteriota bacterium
ATGGCCAGCGCCTTTTTCGCGGCTTCGGGGAGGTGGTAGCTCTCTTCGTCGGAGGGGAAGGCGCGGTGCTCCACGTCTTCGCGATAGTGCTCGACGGCGGTGCGAATAAGGCTGGCGGCGTCGGCGTAGCGACGGACGAACTTGGCCGGTGGCGCGAAGGTCATGTTGAGCAAGTCGTGGAAGACGAGGATCTGGCCGTCGCAGTCGGGTCCGGCTCCGATGCCGATGGTGGGAATTGCCAACTCGGCGGTGATTTGCGCGGCGACTTCGCGAGGCACGCCCTCCAGGACCAGCAGCCCGGCGCCGGCTTCGGCCAGAGCGTGAGCATCGCGGCGGAGCTGCTCGGCGGCCGCGGCGGTGCGGGCCTGCACGCGATAGCCTCCCATTCGATGGACGCTTTGCGGGGTGAGGCCGAGGTGGGCGACGACGGGAATCTCGGCATCGGCAAGGGCACGGACCAAGTCGACACGCGGGCCTTCGATCTTGACGGCTTCTGCGCCGGCTTCCTTGATAAAGCGGACGGCGTTGGCGACGGCGTCGTTGATGGAACCGTGATAGCTGCCGAAGGGCATGTCGGCAACAACCAGGGCGCGGCGGACGGCACGGCGCACGGCGCGGGTGTGGTGCAGCATCTCGTCGACAGTGACGGCAAGGGTGTTGTCGTGGCCGAGAACGACCATGGCCAGCGAATCGCCGACGAGGATGAGGTCGATGCCGGCCTCGTCAACCAGGCGCGAGGTGGCATAGTCGTAGGCGGTGAGCGCGGAGATGGGCTTGCCCTGGCGCTTCATCTCAGCGAGGGCGGGCATTGTGACTTTAGGGAGGGGGGTGGCGGAGGATGTGGAGCTGCCGCCGGGGAAGTTGGTCAGGCTCATGGTGTCTCCAGTGCCGCTCCGAGTGCTCAGGATGCAGCCCGTACAAAAGCGAGTGTACACCTGCTTGATGCAGGAAAGGGGAGCAGGGATCGGGAATTGGGTGTGGAGCCGGGAATGCCGATCAGGAAGTGGGAACCGAAAGGCTTGTTTTCAAAGATTTGACGTGAGGATGGTTGCGAAGGAGCCGGAATCAGACGCAAACTGGAAATGAATGATCCCAGAATCAGTCAAAGCCGTGGTCGAAGGGGTTGGTGCGTTGGCAGCCGCAGGGTTGGCTGCGGGCGGATTCGCCTACGCCGCCATGTCTCCCCAATCGCGGCTCTTTGGAACGACGTTGGTTGCACCCCAGCGTCGAGGGCAGATCGCGCTCACGTTCGACGATGGGCCCAATCCGGCCTGGACGCCGCAATTGCTGGATCTACTGGCCAGGCACAGGGTGAAGGCGACGTTCTTCATGATCGGGAAATACGCCGGCGAGGAGCCGTACCTGACACGGTACATCGCGGAGGCGGGACACGTAATCGGAAACCACACATGGAGTCACCCAAATCTGGCGCTCACGTCTCCGAAGAAGGTCAAGGAAGAGCTGAAGCGCACCAAGCAGATGCTCGAGCACATTACAGGGATGCCGGTGCCGTTCTTCCGCCCACCCTATGGGGGACGGCGCCCGGATGTGTTGAACGCGGCTCTGGATCTGGGGATGACGCCGGTGCTGTGGAACGCGATGACTCATGACTGGAAGGACCGTTCAGCCGAGAGTATTGCGGGGCGACTGGGCGACAGGGTGGACGCACTGGGACGCAGGGGATTGGCCGCCAACGTGGTGCTGCATGATGGCGGGTCGCAGGCGCAGGGGACTGATCGAGGGCCGTCGGTCGAGGCCGCTAAGCTGCTGCTGGATAGGTACATCGGCGTGCGGCGTTTCGTGACTCTGGATGCATGGGTTTAGGCTGTTGCTTGCGATTTCCTGCTTCGGGACGGATCAGATTGCATGGATGGCGGCCATTGTTCGGACAGATGATTTGGCGATGAATACATAAAATGCTCTTCGCAATGAGGCTGACTGCCGTGGCTCTCGTGGCGGCCCTAACCTTGCCACGAAGGAGCGAAACGGGTATAGATAGAGGTGAGGCGGGCATCTTCGCCGCGCTTCCCAGTGAGGTGCGTCTTCCGCAGGGACTCCGGTTCACTGACGTTCGACGTTCCATCCAGGACTTCCACATGGCGCGCCGTGGCTCGCGTGCTCCGAAGTCCTCTGGATGCTGTGAGCTGTGCTTTTCTCCCCTCCGGTTGTGCTCTTTGCGGCTCCCCTCTGCCGCGCCTTTCTTCTGCTCCAATTTGTGATGTCTGCTGGATGGAAGTTCCCGTCCTGAGCGGACCTGCGTGTTTCCGCTGCGGGGACGATGTCGATTCGCCCGGTCTGGAGACTTCCGGCGAACTGCTGTGCCGTGCATGCCGGCTAGCGCCTCCGGCCTTCGAACGCGCAGTAGCCCACGCCTTTTACCAGGACCGAATGCGGTCCGTGATCCATGCGCTCAAGTACGACCGTGTGCATCCGGCCGCGCGGCGGATGGGAAGCATGCTGGCGCAGGCCATCGCGACTCTGGCAGCCGAAGCGCCTACTGAAATGCTGGTAGTGCCGATTCCGCTTCATCGTACGCGCCAGGCAGAGCGGGGATTTAACCAGGCCAGGCTGCTGGCGGCCCACGCGATTAAGGCGCTGAGAACCAGCCATCCAGAATGGCGGCTTACGCTGGCTCCGGCGGCGCTCATGCGACTGCGTGCCACCGAAAGTCAGGCGAGCCTGACTCCGCGCGAACGGCGCAATAACGTGCGCGGCGCGTTTTCGGTTTCCGATGCGGCGATGGTGAGTGGGCGGCATATTTTGTTGGTCGACGACATTCTTACTACGGGAGCGACGGCGCGGGCCGCGGCACAGGTATTGAAGCGCGCCGGGGCGGCGACGGTTTGGGTGGCGACACTGGCCAGGGCACGCCGGGTCGATCACGGGGTCGGTCGTTTGGAACCACAAACGCTCGACGCACAGGAAGAGAATTCTGGAAAGTCAGAAACACAGGGCGAGGCAGGACAAGAGCAGCATCAGGAACGCGTGGACTCATCCATGATTCAACGATCTTGGAACCAACCATCTTTTTGACGAGGCCAATGAGATGTCGCTGGGAAAAGCCATGATTCATGCACGCAAGCAGAAGTCGATCGCGCGGGCTGCGGCGTTTGCCGGGGAACCCGCGGTGGTGCACTCCAACCACATGCTGCAGATGCCGGTGCTGGTTCTGAATGCGTCCTACGAGCCGATCAATATCTGCGGCGCGCGGCGTGCGTTGGTGCTGGTGCTCAAGGGCATTGCGCGCACGGAGGAGGAGCACGGACTGATGCTGCATGCGCAGCGCAACCGCATCGCCATGCCGTCGGTAATCCGGCTGCTCGAGTATCGGCGAATTCCCCACCAGACGCGAGCACTGTCGCGCAAGAATATTTTGCTGCGCGACCGCAACAGCTGCCAGTATTGCGAGGTGGTGCTGCCCTCGAGCGAGCTTACACTCGACCATGTGATTCCGCGTTCGCGTGGCGGTAATTCGACGTGGGAAAATCTTGTGGCATGCTGCCACAGCTGCAATCGCAGGAAGGGCAACCGTTTGCTGCACGAGATCGATGACATGATCTTGATGCGCGAGCCGCGGCCGTTCTCGCTGCACACCAGCCGGCAGATTATGCGCATGCTGGGGCGTGGGGATGACCGGTGGCGGAAGTATCTTTTCTATTAGTGGACAGCGGTCGAAAGCAGGTAATCATCCGAACCCGGAACCAGTCCGGGTTCGTTGCTTTTTGGAGCTGGAATTGGCCGTTAAATCCTTACCAACTCGCGCTGAATCTTCCCCGTCACCCACGCCTTGCCAGGCGCTGTGAGCATGTCGATTTCACTGCGCACGCCGAACTCCGGCAAGTAAATTCCTGGCTCAACGGAGAAGCATGTGTTGGGCAGCAGCAGGCGCTCGTCGTGCGTTTCGAGGTTATCGAGATGCGCGCCGGGACCATGAATCTCCTGCGCAATGTTGTGGCCCGTGCGATGTGTAAAGTACTCGCCAAAGCCGGCATTGCGAATCACCCCGCGCGCGGCATCGTCCGCTTCAAAGCCACGGATGGGGCGATTGGCGGCGAAGGCCGATTCGACGGTCGTGATGGCGGCGTCACGGGCATTGCGAACAGTCTCAAACACGCGCTGCTCGAGTTCGCTGGGTTCGCGGCCCACGACGCCGGTCCAGGTAACGTCGTAGAAGATGGCGTCGGGGTGGTTGAGCCTGCCCCAGATGTCGATGAGGATGAAGTCGCCATCGCGAATGGGTGAGCACTTTTCTTTAGTCGGCTCGTAGTGGGAATCGGAGCTGTTGGCGTTAGCGCTCACGTTGGGTCCGTTCTCCCAGATGAGGCCTTCGTTGCGCATGGCGTTTGAAAGCCATTCCACCATGTCGAATTCAGTCAGTGTGCTGGAAGCACTGCCATTGGCGGGGCGGACGGCGCTGGCCATAGCACGCCACGCTTCTTCGAGAACCGTGTCAATGGCCTTCTGCGCGATCCCGTGGCTGGCGATCTGATCCGCATTCAGGACGGCTTCGAACTGGCTGACCATGTCGGCGGAACTGACGATCTGCTTACCCAGCGAGCGGAGAAATTCAATTGTCCCCGCGTCTGTCATCGACACGTACATAATTGCGTTGTTGGGCGAGTACTGCATGGCGATGCGATTGAAGCCGCGCAGCATGGCATCGAGGCCGCCGGCCAGTTCCTGCCAGCTTGAGTAGAGGCCTTTGCTGCCGGGTAACGAGTCGAGGCGGCCCTGCTCGATGCGGTGCACGAACTTGCGAGGTTCGCCCTCGGCGGGCACAAAGTAGTAGTAGCGGCGGGTGATGTGGGCCTTGGGATCGAGGCCGAGGATGCGCTCGCCGATGGGGTCGCGGTGGTGGTGATCGTAGAAGAGCCAGCCGTCGTGTCCGGCCTCGCGAAGTGCTGCCTGTATCGCGTCGAGGTTCATGAAGGCATTTTACGCGGAGCCCGGAGCCTCCGACTACAGCGCGGCCATGGCCGCTTCCTGCGTGGGGAAGAGGCCGGCGTACTTGGTAATGCCCACCATGGTGAAAACTTTGGTGAAGTGGGCCGAGAGGCCGTAAGCGTAGACCTTCTGGCCGGAGTTGGACGCCTCAATCAGCATCTGGATCACCAGCGCGATGCCGCTCGAATTGATGTAGTCCACCTTCGAAAAGTCCAGCAGGATGATCCTTGTCGTAGTCTTGGGCTGCGCCTGATAAGTGCCGAGCACCGCCTCTTTCGAAGAACTGGCGATGTCGCCCTCAAAGCGCAGGACAGTGACCGGGTG
>JANXQR010000611.1 GCA_025353435.1 Acidobacteriota bacterium
TTTCCGGCGCATCTCCTGCGGCAAGCATGCCAAGAACATGCTCAACGGCTATTCGCAAACCTCGAATAATCGGCTTGCCCCCGAAGATCTGGGGATTCACCACAATGCGCTCCAGTAATTGCTGTTCATTCATATGCGCCCCACCGAAAATGAGCCCGATGACGAGTAACTTTACGCCGTCCGATATTAAATGACAAGTCGGTCAACGCGCGGAATGGCTTAGAACGCGACCATCGTCCAGAGCTTAACGACCAGCCAAACCACGAAGGCAACCCCCAATCAGTAAGAGTGCCGCCGTGCCCCCACGATTCCACCCGGTGACCTGCCAATACGCACTAGGTCTTGGTTTCTTGTTCCATAGAGAAGGAATTGTCTAGCAGTCCGGTTATTCAGTGGAAGCGCTGGATAACATATTCCTCTCTGCCCTTTCAAAGAGAGGGGGGATGGAGCCTGATGATTTTCTGTGCTCGCGCAACGCGCGGCCTCAGAAGGATGAGGAGGGAGCGGCCAGGTGCCCTCCTTGCTCGCAGAACGCGCACGATGAAGCTGTGCTCGTCCGATGCGCGCAGTAGAGGGCAACCTTGGCCACTCCCCTAAAAAGATGGAAAGAGAGGAAGGCCCTCGTTGGCCCCCCGCACTGGAAGATCAATCAGCCCCCATCCCTGAAGAGACAACGAGCGAGCCTGGAAGAAGCATGTATATCGTTCGACACGCGCAATCGAGGATCGACCAGGCCGTCAGGGAGCAAGTGGATGAAAAACCAGAGCGCTCATGACTGTCATTGTGCGGCAGCCCACAAGCTTGCCCAGCTTTGCCTATCAGAAAATGGCGGAGGGGGCGAGATTTGAAACCCCTGCAGCACCAGAGACTATAGGTCCTGATCTCACCGTATCGGTTCCATCTCAATCATTTACAAAGACCAAAGCCAGATGAAAGACCGATCAAACCAGATCGGTCACAATGGTTCCGCTACAGTTAAGCTACATTTTTCTGTAGTATGCTTCTCCAAATGAATGAGTCGAAAAACGCATGCAGATTGTGTCTGCAAGACAAAAAGCTAATCAAGGCTCACATCATCCCGGAAGGTTTCTTCCGGCTCCTCAGGCAAGGGAGTATCGCGCCAGAAATGCACAGCAATACTCCAGGGAGTTTTCCAAGGCGAATGCAGGTTGGTACTTATGACTCAACCATTCTATGTTCGGAGTGCGATGGCAAGATTGCCCCCTGGGATAATTATGGTCAGCAAGTACTAATTCACGGATTCTCAACAGCAGTCAAGATCTCTCTCCAGGGGAAAACCGTTGCTTGGAGAATAGAGAAATTCGACTATCGAACGTTAAAGCTCTTTTTCATGTCGGTGTTATGGCGAGCCTCAGTATCAAAGCAAACCTTTTACAAGCGGATTTCGCTCGGGCCATTCGAGGATCGACTGAGAACCATGATTCTGAGTGAAGACCCTGGTGGTTCGCAGGATTTTGCTGTTGTTCTTGGGCGGTTTGAAGAGGTTCAGATTACCGCCATGCTTGATCCTTACCCAGAGAAACATGATGGCATATCGTTCTGTAGATTCTTTCTGTCTGGCTTTGTGGCGTACATCAAGGTGGACAGCAGACCAACACCTAGCTTTCTGACGGACCTTCGTTTTCAGGAGGGCAAGCCCCTAGTGTAGTGATGCATAAATAACTTTACTTATTATGACGTACGGGTATACTCCTCCTCCAGAGGAGGATCTGACCATGCGCATCGCCCCTTCCATTCAGCTGACTGACCCCGAACGCCAGCAACTGGCACAGTGGGCGC
>JANXQR010000861.1 GCA_025353435.1 Acidobacteriota bacterium
CATAGCCCAGAAAGACTTCTGCACCCATGGCGATTACGCACTTTTTGAATCAATTGTTTGGCCCGGCGGTGGCGGCGCTCCTCAACCTTGTGGGCGTGCATCCTGCCGATCCGCTCGCGCCCATCAACGACACATTTGCGATGGAGTTGCTGGTGGTGATTTGCCTCGTCGCGTTTTTCCTGCTGGTGCGGATGACGCTGTCAGTCGAAAAGCCCGGCGCGGCACAGCAAGTCGCAGAAATGATCCACGAATTTTCAGGCAGCAATGGCGAACAGATCATCGGGCATGGCCATGAGCGGTTCCAGGCCTTTGTCACCTGCGTCTTCCTTTTCGTAGTTTTCAACAACCTGCTGGGCCTGGTCCCGGGCATCGTGACGCCGACCAGCGCGCCAGTCGTGCCGCTGGGCATTGCTGTTTGCACCTGGCTTTACTTCAATTTCTACGGCGTCAAGGAACAGGGCATCGTCGGCTATCTGAAACACCATGCGGGACCAATCTGGTGGATTGCCCCGTTGCTCTTCCCCATCGAAATCGTTTCCAACTTGGCACGTATGATGTCGCTCACCATTCGTCTCTACGCCAACATGTTTGCCTCGGACCTGGTGACCCTGGTGTTCTTCTCGCTGGTGCCGGTTGGAGTGCCGGTCATCTTCCTGGGACTGCACGCCGGCGTGTCGTTGATTCAGGCGTATGTGTTCATGCTGCTGGCCATGATTTATCTGGGCATCGCAACGGCGTACGAGCATTGAGATCAGCGAGTCAGCCAGTTAGCGAGTCAGCTTGGCGGCAGAAAGCTGATCACTGACCACTGATCACTGTCCACTGTTTTTAAAAGATTTCTGCCGGAGGAGCTTCCGCTCCGGATACGCAGAAAGGCTGCAAGCGTGAGGGGGTCAGCACGGTGAACCTCAACCACCCACTGGCGGCTAATTTTCAGGAAGCAGGAGAACCATGAAAAAGCTTCAGTACTTGTTTATGACGCTGGCGGCGTTGTGTTTTGCCGCTCCAGCGTTTGCGCAGAGCGGCGGATCCGCGCCTGTGAACCTGGTGCCGATCGGCGCCGGCATCGGCATGGCTCTCGCGGCCGGTCTTTGCGGGCTCGGTCAGGGCCGTGCCACGGCTTCTGCCTGCGAAGCGTTGGCTCGCAACCCCGGCGCGCGCGCGGGCATTCAGCTGCTGCTGGTGCTGGGCCTCGCGTTCATCGAGTCCCTCACGCTGTTTACGCTGGTCATCATCTTCGCCAAAGTCAAGATCTAAACAGGATTGAAAAAGAGCGGCTCCGTCGATCCGACGGGGCCGCTCTTCTTTATGCAGCTTTCATCGGGAGGTTCAGCTTGTTGGAATTCATCATGCTGATGCACAACGACTCGGTCACTCAACCGACGCCCGAAATGTGGTCATCGTATTTATCGTTCCTGCGGGGCCGGGGTGTGTTTGAGGGCGGAAGTTCCATCGGACGTGGGCGGGCGTTTCGCGAGGACGGGGCGCCGGGCAAGGCCAGCGAGCACCTGGCTGGATATATTCGCGTAAAGGCAGAAAGTCTCTCATCAGCCCGTGAATTGCTGGCGGGGAACCCCGTCTTTGAATGCGGCGGAACTGTGGAGATTCGCGAACTGCCTCGAGATTAAAACCTCAAAGCTGGGAAGGGATTATCGGCCGCCAGCGGCATTGGGGGGCGAGGCGTTGTGCAGCATGGAAATGGCCTGCTGGTAGCCGAGTCCCGCCGGAACACTGGAGAAGTGCGATTGCTCCTCGGTGGTTTCGAATGTGCGGGTGCGAATGAGCAGGCGTCCGGTCATCTGCATCTGGAATTTGACCACGCGCCACGCACCTTCTCCCACCTGTGCCTGATCGATGATGATCCAACCCCCTTTACTGAGGCGGCCGAGAATTCCCCAGCCGAAGTCAACGTCCTGCTGCAGGTGACCTTCCAGCCGGACCACGCGAGCCTGGGCTGTGTCGATCAGAAGTTCGCCGCTCAGAGCCGTCAGTGCATGCGTCTCGAGGTCGGGCGGATCGAAGTTTGGGTTAGGCACGAAGGTGAATTTTTCGGCTGTCCCTGCCCCCGTAGTCACCGGGCCGGCATCGGCGTAGAGAAATGCCGTCGGCATCACGCGCAGGACCTTGAGAGCACGCTCCATGTCGTCAGCCTCTGACTGTTTGCGGTGCCGCTGCTTGCTGGGGTCGTTGAGAAGGGTCTGCAGCCGGTCCTGTTCCTTTTCCGCATCAGCTGGGGTTAGCGGCTTGTCATCCACGGCCACCAGCATGGCCACCGTTCCGTCCTCGGTCTCGATGAGTTCCTTGGTGGTGGTGAGGCGGGGGCTGGATTTGCGCATGCGGTAGCGCATGGGGTGGGTGGTGTCCTGCGCAGCCTTGAGTTCATTGGCGAAAGCGGACTGTACCAGCGCCGGCGTCTGGGCCGGGGGAACGGGCGTATTCTGGCACAGCGCCGCGGCAGAGGCCATAGCCAGTGAAACGGGGATCAGGTTAAGAAAAGTGCGCACGCAAATGAGCCCAATCGTCGCCTGCATAATAAGATGCAACTGCCCTTTAGACGCAGCAGCATCTGGGGGGATGCGAAGTTTGAAGCTGAACGGCTGGGTTCAGTATAGTGCGTACCGGCTTGCAGTGGAATTGTGCTCCGGAACGGCGTGCCTGTTGCGCTCAAGCGGGAAAATTCGACCTAGGGATGGTTGAAAGCGTCTACACTGGTATAACGATTTTCGAAAAGATTTTCCGGAAGGATTGAGATCAATGGCGGCAGAGAACGGCGGCAGTGCACGAATCGGCAAAACGGTGGTGATCCGCGGAGAAGTAAAAGGCGGCGAAGACCTAACCATCGACGGACGTGTTGAAGGAACTATTCAATTGATGGATAACCGGTTAACGATTGGACCCAATGCCGATGTGGCAGCCGATCTATCCGCCAAAGACATTCTGGTTATGGGCAAGGTAAAGGGCAACGTGTCTGCGACCGGACGCGTGGAACTGCGCGCTGGCTGCCTGTTGGAGGGCGATGTAAAGGCCATGCGGCTCGCCATCGAGGACAATGCCATTCTGCGCGGCAAGGTTGACCTGACCCAGGGAGCCGCCAAGGCAGAAGTTCCAAACACCTCCGCCAGTTAGCAGCGTGCAAGGAAACGGGAATCTGGTGGGATTCCCGGCCTGAGAGGGTTCGGATTGATTCGGCGTTTTTTTGATAAAAGGCAGTCTGGGGACAAGGGCGCGCCCTCGCAGGGCCTGATAGGGCCGAGGGTGCCCCGCTACTCGGGTGGTTGGGCGGCTTTGCGCAAGCGGCTGCAGGGCGAGCCGGGCTTGCGGGTGATCGATATCGGTTTTACGTCGCCATCGAACATCAATTACCTCACCAGCCTGGGCCAGAGCGTCTACATGGCTGACTTGGTGCGTGATGCGTGCACGGGCGGCTGGGACAAGGGCCTTGACGCGGACGGCAATCCCATTTGGGACGTCGATGGATTCCTCGAAAACTGCCTGGAATTCTCGGGAAAGATGTTTGACGTGGTGCTGCTTTGGACCACGTTGGACTATCTTCCTGAGCCGGCGGTTGTCCCGGTTGTGAACCGCCTGCATGAGGTGATGAATCCCGGTGGCCAGGTTTTGGCTCTGTTCCACACGCGGATGCAGGGTGACGAGACGGTAAACTGCCGTTTCCATCTGACGCCGACCGACGAGGTCGAAATGCAGCTTACCGAGCAGTTTCCCATTCAGCGAAACTTTACCAATCGCAGCATCGAGCGCGTGTTCTCGGGCTGGCCGGGGCACCGGCAGTTCCTCGCCAAAGACAGCGTGTCAGAAGTGCTGATGACGCGGTAAAACTGCCGCGTTTTGGACGACCATTTAAGAGGCTAATTGCTTATCGTGCCGGCGTCATTGACCGGCGCCTCATGACAATACCGGCAACCTGGAACACCAGAGCGATCACCACGCACGCCGCAGCGGTTGCGACCCAGATCATGTGCTGCTTCTCGACACCCTGATACGCAAATCCATGCACGCCGGTCAGAGCGAACACCGCATAATTCCAGCGTTGAAGCTTCTTCCATCCCCGCGTGCGCAGCTTGCGGAGCGAGTAGTCGTTTGAGGTAGCGAGCAGGGCCGCAAGAATCAAAACGCTGATCGCGCCTGTGTAATTGGCCAGGCCGAAGAGGTCATGGCGCATTGGGAACGCGTGGTGATGCTCTTGCGGTCCATAAATGTAGTAGAGCCATGGGCGGCCGCGCAGATGAACAAATTGCCCGATTCCGGTATGCAAAATTCCCACAATTCCAGCCCAGATGCCGATATCCCGCCGCAGATCAGCCGATATCGGATTGGTTTGCTTGCGGAGCAGGTTCCACGGCCCGATAAGCAGCGTGGCGGCGAGCAGCGCAAGGGCGGGGTAGGCAGTGGCGAAGCTGGCCCGGGTCAAAACGTCCTTGAAATCTCGAGTGAAGTAGAGAGCCGCGACCGTCGCCGACGAGAAAACCAGCAACGGCAAATGATGCCTCAGCAGGCGGCGTCGCATACGGGTTCGCATCACGTTCATGGGCAGCTTCCCGGTGGATTGGAACAGACGCCATTCTAATTTGCCCCCCTGCCACTGGCGGGCGCTCCCACCCTGCTGTTAGCAGTGTTTTTACCGGACAGGAGGCTGGCTGTCTCCTCGGTGAAACTGATCCTCGGTTCCTACGTAGAACTTCTCTCGCATCTGAGCTCAGTCTCCCGAGCCCTCGCGCCCAATCTGTCCGGCCCAGATATAACCACCACTACCCCAGCCTGTCTCTTTCAATTCGCGAAGCGAGCCGGAATCCGAGTAATAAAAGTAGTGATCGCTGGCCCATCCATCCTCGACATGGGATGAGGTCAGCAACACACCCGATTTCGGCACTTTGCAGATGTACTCCCCGTTCACCATGGGAAGCGGCGGAGCGTGCTCGCCAAACGAGATATTGATCCATCCTCGATAACCGTCAGGAATCAGATATCGCATTGGGTGGCGTGACAAAACCGCCCCCATCGAGATAGCGGAACTTACAGTCAACACGTAGTACCAGGCTCCAATTGCCAGGCATGACAAGACGCCGATAATTCGCCGCCGTCCCGAGCCAAAAATGCTAGCCATCAGGCCCGCAAGAGCTGTCCAAAATACTGCTCTCCCAAGAATGTGGACGGCGTTAGTTCCCAACGCCTGAGAAATGGCAGGCGACACCCATGACAAATGCAGCAGGCAAAGAGCAGCGACCGCTGTTGTTGCGAGGGCGACTCCCCACAGTCCGGCGCGATCCTCTCGTCTTTTCAGGCCCTTTCGCAGGACGACAGACAAGAGCACCAGCCACCCAACAAGCACGGCAAGTGAAATCGCAAGTGGCAGGCCTGTTATCACTGAAACTGGATTTTAACCCGCTTGACCCACGTTGCTCCTGAATGACAAAACGCGCCCTCACGATGCGAACGGAAGCCAAGGTTGCAACTCGACCCTGGGCGAAGGCGCATCGCTCGCTGACGGCATCTCCTCATAGCGGCGGCCGAGCTTAAACTCCCGGCATACCGATTCGACCACCGCGGCAACCCGGGCCCGGTACTCGGGAGAGACGAAAGCACTGGCGCTGTATCGGCGCTCGTATGCCGGCAGTTGCGCCGGAAAGTTGTCCTGCACGAACTGAAAGAACGTGGGCAGCGAGCACGGCTTGAGGAACAGCGCGCCCGCCGCGAAGAAGCTGGCCCCGGCACTGGAGGCGGCCTGAGCGACTGCGCTGATGGAACTGCGTGCGTCTGTGATGCCGGGCATCAGCGGGGAGCAGAGAACGCCTGCGCGGATACCGGCCGATCGCAGCCGGGCGAGCGTGCTGATACGCAGGTCGGGACGTGGGGCGCGCGGTTCCAGGGTGCGCGCCAGCTTTTCGTCCATGGTGGTCACGGTGATGTGCACGGTGAGCTTGTGGCGCCTGCCAACCTCCTGAAGCAGTTCGAGGTCCCGAGTGATCATCGCCGACTTGGTGATAATGCCCAGCGCAAATCCACGAGTGCGAGCGAACACTTCCAATATGGACCGGGTAACGCGCTGGCGGCGCTCCAGAGGCTGGTAGGGGTCTGTGGCCGTGCCAAGGGCGATCTCGGTGCCGGGCTTTAGCCGCGCAAGCTCCTGCGCAAGCAGCCAGGCCGCATTTTGCTTGTAGTAGATCTTGTTCTCGAACTCTTCCGGTGTCTTCTCAAGGAATTCGTGGGTGTAGCGCGCATAGCAGTAGCGGCAGGCAAACTCGCAGCCGCGGTAGGGGTTGATGGCGTGGGTGAAGGGCAGGCCGCGGCGCGACACGGTTTTGTTGAGGATGGAGCGAGATTCGAGCGGGCGGTACTCGGTGAGGCAGCCGGTGGAGTCGAGGGGCGCGGCATCGGCGGCGCGGGCGAGCGGTCCTATGCGGGGCTGGTCGGAATTGAGGATCGGGAAGAGCGTCTGTATATTCGCCATTTGTTCGCCTTTGATCCGACGCTACACTTGCGCTGGATCGGCGTCAAGCGGTATTGCTGAGAAGCGCGATGGCAATTCTGGCAATCAAGCGGCAACGAATCCCAAACCTCAACGGAGAAGAGCATGGCTAGCGAGAAACAGACGCGGATTACCTGGCTTGGGCACTCAACAGTCCTGATCCAGACCGCGAAGGGCACCCATATCCTGATCGACCCTTTCATTGAGCAGAATCCGAAGTATCCAAAGGGCTTTGAGCTTCCCTCGAAGATCCACTACATTCTGCTGACCCACGGCCACGGTGACCACATTTCCGACGTGGTGCCGGTGGCGAAAAGGCACGGCGCCACGGTGGTTGCAATCTACGAGTTGGCGGACTACGTGGCCGGCCAGGGCGTAGAAAAGACCATTGGCATGAACCTTGGCGGGACCGTGCAACTGGACGACGCGACGGCCACGATGGTGGATGCCAAGCACTCGTCTAGCGCCCAGGACAAGAACGGGACGCACTATGTGGGGATCGCGGCGGGCTACGTGATCGCGGCGCCTGGTGGCCCGACAATCTATCACGCGGGCGATACCAGCGTGTTCGGCGACATGCGGCTTATCGGCGAGCTTTACCAGCCGGAGATCGCGCTGCTTCCTATGGGCGGGCACTACACCATGGGTCCGAAGGAAGGCGCGGTGGCGGCGCGCTATGTGGGAGCGAAGACGATCCTGCCCATTCACTTCGGCACGTTCCCGCCGCTTACCGGGACGCCCGCCGAACTGGCTACCCTCTTGGGTTCCGGAGTGCAGGTGGTGCAGTGGAATCCAGGCGATACGTTCTAGGTTGGATCGCGACACGCAAAAACAGAAGGGGCCGGCATCTTTGCCGGCCCCTTCGTGTTTTATCGTGTCGCGTGGGATTGATCTCAGTGGCCGGGAGGATGCGATCCCGGGCCGTGACCTCCGTCGGTTAGGGAGCCCGCTGTTGGAGGCGGCACGGGCAGAACATCATCGGTAAGGTTTGCCGCGCGGTAGTTCTTCAGGTCGCGAATGATATCGACCTTTTCACGTGCATACTGCCCGGCCAGCCGCGTGAGCGCGTAGGTAATGATGTCGCTATGGTGCAGGTCAGAGACGGCCGGATCACGGCGCATGTTGAGCCACAGGCGATGGACCAACTGCACATCGTCGGGACTCAGATTGGGCGCATGTGGCCCGATATAGAAGACCTTGGACTGCCCGGTGGGATCGATGACGTAGAAATTGAATTGCCTCTTGGGATCGGGCAGACCTTCCCACGCCTGGCCAAGATAATAAGCCTGTTCTTCGGCAGTCATCTTGGTGGAAAGACCGGAGACCACTGAGTCGACTTCAAGTGAATTGGCGCTCTGGGCAAGGGCGGCAAATATGTCACCGGCGGGAACCACAAGCAGCGAAACCGTCTTACCAAAGCTTTCCGCGACGGAGATAGCCTTGGTAAACAGCATCTGCTCGTGTTCGCTGAAGCTTTGTTCCTCGGGGTTGAGAAACTCTGGCCCTCCCACGCCCATGATGCGCGCGCTGAGCACAACAACGTCGGTGTCGTCGCTGGCATGCCGGGACAGTGTCCATTTCAGCGCGAAGGGATTGGCGGCGTCGCGCATGGTCACCATCACGCCGCCGGGCCGGATGTCGAGCGATTGGCGGCTGATAGTGTCCTGATGCTCCAATTGGAAATGATCCTTCATCTGGCGCGCAGTCAGGGCGTGTTTCTTTTTGTTGTCGCGCTCGGAGACGCTGAAGATGATGAAGAAAGCAGCCGCGAAGGCGATGCCGGACACGGTAGCGACCGACTTGGTGAACAGGTTCACAATGGCCGTAGATAGCAGCACCAGGAAGACGCAGAAAAGCCCGACCGGAATCTCAGTCTTGCCGATGCGGATGTTCGGTGGAACCTTCCAGCCGCGCTCGCCGTGGTATTTCCAGCGGAGCACCAGCATGGCAAGCGAGTTGAAAGTGAATGACCATATGACGCCGAATGCGTACGCCTCGCCCAGGGTGATGACATTGCCGCGCGTCACAATGATGGTGAACATTTGCAGGGCGAAGACGAGGTTGACGATGCGGTAGCTGGTGCCAAACTTGGGGTGCGGCTTGCGGAACCAGTCGGTGAGCACGCCATCTTCGGCCACGCGCATCAGCACGCCGGTCGAGCCGATCATAGAGGTGTTGATGGCTCCCGAAAGAATCAGGAATCCCACGATTACCACAAAGATGCGGAAGCCGATTTTGAGCACTTCCGGGCCAACCATGAACATGGCGAGGCCGGCGATAAGGTTGTCCTGATAGATGTGGGTGCGCTGAAATGTAGGGATGAGCATCGACGCAAGCAGCGTGGCCCCGCCCGTGAAGATGAGGCTGTAAATTGCAATGACGATGGCCGCGCGCTTGAGGTTCCGGAGCTTGGGATGCTCGATCTCGCGGTTGACCTGGGCCAGGCTTTCCTCGCCCGACATGGCAAGAATGGAGTGACCAAACGCCATGATGATGCCGAAGAGTCCGAAGAGCGGAATCAGCTTGGATCCCTTGAGGAACCCAAGCGCGTCATCGCTGAAATGCAGGTTCGAAGGGATCGGGGCCGGGGGCAGGGAAGCGCCCTTCATCATCACCGAGTAGACACCCCAGATCAGCAGCACGATCACCATGATGGTGGTGATCTGCATAACCCGCAGTGCCTTATCGCTGGACTCTTCGATGCCTTTGATGTTCTGCCACCAGTAATAAATGGTGACGGCTCCAGCGAAGATAGCCGAGGTGCCGTTCACATCGAACTGGTAGGCGCCCCCGTGATGACCGAGCATGAGCGCCGGAGGCAACCAGCCATGACTCGCGCTCACCGTCATCATTTCGTTCATGAGGCCGACGATGTATTGCCCGGCCGACACGCCCGAAATGGGGCCCGTAAGAATGTAGTCGAACATCAGTGCGGAGACGCTGAGCTTGGCGAAGGTGCCGCCCAG
>JANXQR010000625.1 GCA_025353435.1 Acidobacteriota bacterium
CGTCGTTTGCCGCGGTCGAGGTCCACGAGAAAGAAAACGTGGCCATTGCCGCGGAGCCTTACGACACCAAGCAGAAGGCATCTATCTTCCGTGTCGACTATTTGGCCCATGGCGTCATGCCGGTCCGTCTCATCATCACGAACAACGGAAACCGGCCCATTTCGCTCCGTGACGCGCGCATCCTCTTCCAGACCGCGGCGGGCGAGCGCCTGCAGGCGGCGGAACCCGAAGACGTGGAGCGTCTGATGACGCGCAAGGATCGCGAGGGTCGCAAGGTGCCGCTGCCCGGCCCCTTGCCGCCCATCAAGCTCAAGGCCAAGGCCAGCAACAAGGACATTGACGCCGACTTCAACACCTTTGAATACGGCGCCCTGGTGGTGGAGCCGCACACCACGCGTGCCGGCTTCCTGTTTTACGACGTGTCGCAACTCGACCATCCGCTTCAAGGCGCAAAGCTGCACCTGCACAAGCTGCGCGACGCGGACGGCAATGAGCTGTTTTACTTCGAAATTCCGTTCGAGAAATACTTGCAATCGAAGTCGAAAGAGATGGACTGAAATTCGATTCTCGTGAGGCACAAATGCTCAGACGGATGCTAATCCTGCTTCCTTGCCTGATTCCTCTCTTTGCTTCGGCACAGAGCGCAGAAGACTTTGCAGCAAAATACTCGACGGTTACCGCGTACGAGATTCGGCCCGGCGTTTTGATGATTCCGCGTTTCACCGATTACGGCAGGGTTTGCGAGGTGACGTTGGAGAGACGGCTCAGCCTGACACCTCAAGACGAAGAGATCTCGAACTCTATCTCTTCCAAATCGCTGAGCGGAATCCTGGAGGAACTTGCTCCGCCTTCTGAGCGCGGGGAGGAAGCGAAATACTTGTTGCCGGAATCGTCCGTATTCGGCCAATCTTCCCGCATTGTGCGTGACTTCCAAAGTATCGTGGTCAAGGAAGACGGCACCACTTCGGGCGGTGTTGAGATGGTCACGATTCGTTGGAAAGATCGACCCTGCGCAGCTACTCGTAAAAAGTAGCCGAAGTCGTATCCGTCTCCCAGATGGTGCAATCCTTCACACGCACGCGGCCCGCGGTCATTTCGGCTAGCTGTTCGTTAGTCTGTTCCCAAAAATAATGCGCCAGGTTTTCGGCCGAGGGATTGAGCGTGGTGAACGGCTCCAGGTCGTTCAGCATCTGGTGGTCGATGCGGTCAATTACCGGGCGCATCACCTGCTTCAGCATCTTGAAGTCCAGCAGCAGGCCGGTTGCGTCCAGCGCTGGTCCCACCAGTGTCACGCGCACCTTGTAGTTGTGCCCGTGCGGGTTCTCACACCGGCCGTGATAATTGCGGAGGTAGTGGCCTGATGAAAAACCGGCCTCCACGGTGACTTCATACATTGGGTTTCCAGCTCGCGTCCGGGGAAGTATCCCTCGCCTATGATTCTAGTTCTTTTGACAGCGACGGCGTCCCGCGCCTGAGCCTAGCCGCGTGAGCCGCGCCGTTTGCGCCGAGCCGCCATCCGCGACTCTTCGCTGCGCCGGTCCACCTGCTCAAATAAATGGCTCATAACCCCGATAAATGCCGAAACCAGGGCACACACCATAATGAGCAGAAAAAGGGTGCGCCACAACTGCCCATTGGCCGGCAAACCGGGCTGGAAGCTCGATGGAATCAACGACATGCCCGCCGAGAGCAGCGCGAAGAACCCCAGCGAAGCAGCGAGAATGTAAAAATTGCGGGACATTGTGATTTGGGCCGGAAACGGCCTTTCGTGATTCTACGCGTGTCGTTGGTCTAACAAGTCGCTGGAGTTGACGAGATCAACGCCAGCCTCCGCGAAATCCGCCTCTATCTGGGAGACGGATCCATTCAAGTCGATAGCACGGCACGCATCGCGAATCACGATTGCCGGGAATCCGAGCCGGCGCGCATCCAGGGCTGAGTAGCCCACGCAGTAGTCGTACGCCAGGCCTGCAAGAAAGACCCGCCTGAAGCCGCGATCCCGAATGTAGCCGCCGAGGCCGGTTGCGGTGGCGCGGTCGTTCTCGAAAAACGCGGAGTAGGAGTCAATCTGCGGGCGGAAACCTTTGCGCAAAATCAGCTCGGCCCTCGTGAGCTTGAGATCGGGATGGAATTCGGCGCCGCTCGTGCCTTGAATACAGTGATCCGGCCACAGCGTCTGCGCACCATAACTCATTTCAGCCTGCTCAAATGGGTGCTTTCCGGGATGCGCCGAAGCAAAGGACTGGTGATTGGGCGCGTGCCAGTCCTGGGTGAGAATGACGTGCTCGAACAGCGGCTCGAGCTTGTGGATGATTGGAACGACCTCATCGCCGCCCGCAACGGCCAGTTGCCCGCCGGGGCAGAAGTCGTTCTGCACGTCGATAGCCAGGAGCACATCGTGGGGTTTGATTTCCATAATGGCTCAGCTCGAATACAGATTGGTATTCACAAACTCATTGCGCAGCTTACCGGATTTGTCGTGTGCCGCGAGCATGTCCTTGAAGGCCCCGAGCTTCGCATAGCGGCCCTGCAGCTTCTCCGGAGCCATGGTGAACAGCTTGCCCCAATGAGGACGCGGGGCGAACGGTTCGAGCGCTGCTTCGATATGCGGAAGCACCTGGCGCACCGCGGGCCACTGCGGCTTCCACGTAAAGTGAATCGCCAGCGACTTCCGCTCGTTGGCCATGCTCATCCACAGATTGTCCGCGGCAATCGCCCGCAGCTCCGTGATGAACAGGTGAGGCGTAATCATGTCACGCAGCTTCTCTACAGCAAGGATCGCTTCGAACCCGCGATCGAAGGGCACAAAGTACTCGGTCTGCAGTTCCTGCCCGCTCGAAGGAGTGAAATTCATCTTGAAATGCGGAAGCCGCTCGTACCACGGCCCGGGAATGCCCTGCTGGTCGGTGCAGTTTTCCGCTGCATGATCGGCCAGCGGATGCAACTTCTTTGTGGCCAGCTTGGCGCCGAAATACTCCGAGTGCCATTTGTTCGCATCGCCCGCCGGCACGCGCCGCTTGATCCACAACTGGGTGGCCCGGTGCTGCTGCCAGTCCGTAAATACGCTCACGCTGTAGCCAGCGGAGAAGATCTCCTCCATGTTGTGTTGCAGTTTGTCGAAGGAGAGGTCCTGATACACAGACTGCGCCACCTGGTAGGTCGGCTGGACGTCCAGCGTCACGCTAGTCACGACGCCCACTGCGCCCAGTCCCACCACTGCGCCGCGAAATTTGTCTCCGTCTTTCTCACGTGACAGCCGCACTACCTCGCCATCAGCCGTCACCAGTTCCAGCCCCGAAACCGCCGTCGCCAGGTTGCCGTTGTGCAGGCCGGATCCGTGCGTCGCTGTGGAGCATGCACCTGCCACGGAAATATGTGGGAGGGAAGCCAGGTTGTGCAGCGCGTATCCGCGTGCGTCAATCACAGAGGCCACATCGCCATATCGAACGCCTGCGCCCACCGTTACGGTGCGCGCCTTCTCATCCAGAGTGATCTGATTGAGGCGCTTCAGAGAGACCTGGTTCTCCTCGCTGTCGGCGATTGCATTGAAAGAGTGGCGTGTGCCGAGAGCGCGCAGCTTGTTGCAGCTCTTCACAACCTGCCGGACCTCTTCGACGGTGCCCGGCCTGTGCACGTGGTCGGTGCTGAAGGTGTAGTTGCCCGCCCAGTTAGTGCGCGGCTCCGGCTGGTCCTGGTGCTCCTGGCCCCATGCGCCCGGCATGACAGTCGCGGTCACAAATCCCGCCGACGCCTTGAGAAATTCCCGCTTGTCCATTGGCTCACTTTCGATTTCCTTGTCGTGTTTTGAATTCAGACTCGATCCAGCCTCGCTCCACGAGCAGAACAAAGGCACACTTTCATCGCGCCGATTATAAGCAGATTGCCCGACGTCCGTCGCGGATTGGATTTTCGAGGGAAAACGCCTGATCTAGTCTCCGACCGAAGGTTTTGCGAAGAACGCTTCCACGTCCGTAATCGTGGTGGTCATTCGATACGGCGGCAGGCTCGCCAGAAATGTTTGCCCGTAGCGCTGCCTTCGAATGCGTGGATCGAGCAGCACCAGCACCCCGCGATCCTCAAGCGAGCGGATCAGCCGCCCGAAGCCCTGCTTCAGCGTCAGCACCGCCTCGGGCACCTGGTATTCGAAGAAGGGCTTGCCGCCGGCCTCCTCGATGACCTTCATGCGCGCCTGCACCACCGGATCGCTGGGCACCGCGAAAGGAAGACGGTCAATAATCACGCAGCTCAGTTGATCTCCTTGTACGTCAACGCCTTGCCAGAACGACGAGGTAGCGAAGAGGACGCAGGACGGGGTTCGCCGGAAC
>JANXQR010000643.1 GCA_025353435.1 Acidobacteriota bacterium
TGCACCTTGGAAAATCGCACCTTGTTCAAGGGAGTCTTTCTCTTGCCTTGTGCTTCATCCTGGATATTCCGGCGAGGCAAACTGGAGAGCAAAGGCCTCTATTTCGACGTCCAGGAATGGGAAGATCAGCCCTTGATGGACGAGGAGTCGTACTACGCAGAAGTGCGGGAAACTTTTGGCAACAATCTGCCAAATTTCTTCTCCGACCCGGATAAGGTGGGGCTTTCCTTGACCGGCGGGCTGGATACGAGGATGATCCTGGCGTGGCAGAAGCCCGAGCCGGAGAGTTTGCCGTGTTACACATTCGGAGGCGCCCACCAGGAAAATCGCGACGTGCAGATTGCCAGGCGTGTGGCAGCGATGTGTGGTCAGTCACACCAGGTGATTCGTGTCGGTGACGACTTTCTAGGGCAGTTTCCCCATTACGCTGAGCGCGCCGTCTACCTTGCAGATGGCTGCACCGGCGTGCAGCACTCCGCGGACTTGTACGCAAATAAGTTGGTGCGGCAGGTGGCCCCGATCCGCATGTCCGGCAATTGCGGAGACCAGGTGCTGCGGCACATAACGGTGTTCCGGCCAACGACGCCTGACACAGAATTGTTCAACCCCGAGTTTCTGACGCACGCGATGGCGACCCCGGAAACCTATGCGCGCAGCATGGAAGGTCATGCGCTCACCGCGGCCACCACCAAGCAGACGGCATGGTACTACCACGGGCTGATGGCAGTGGAGTTGTCCCAGGTTTCGCTGCGGACGCCCTACATGGACAACGACCTGGTCCGCCTCCTGTATCGCGCCCCCGCATCGACACTGGCCAACAACGATCTGCGCGTGCAATTGATTCAAGACGGTGATCCGAAATTGCGCCGCATCCGAACTGACATGGGCTTCGCCGGGCGGCCGGGTAAGATTGCAGGTGAGGCCAGCCAGATGATGCATCGCCTGACCATGCGCGCCGAGTATGCATTCGAGTTTGGAAACCCGCGCTGGCTTAACCGGCTCGATCGCAGCCTTCTGGGACGGTCGCTGGAAAGGCAGTTTCTGGGAATGCACAAGTTCACTCACTTTGGCTTGTGGTACCGGAACGAGCTTGCGGGTTACGTTCGCGAGATGCTTCTCGATTCGCGAACGCTCTCCCGTCCCTACCTGAACAGGAGCGCTGTGGAAGCCATGGTCGAGCGGCACTTGACGGGCGAAGTGGTCAACACGCCGTCGATTCATAAGCTTCTGAATCTCGAACACATCCATCGCCTGTTCATCGATGCGGCATGAGCGCCATTGCTGCAATCCTCACAATTGCGCTGATCGCCGGCCTGTTTTATCTGGACAGGGAAGCGGGGGAACGCACTTCAACGGCTTTGTGGATACCCGTATTCTGGCTGCTGATTGTGTCTTCTCGGCCGGTTTCGATGTGGCTGCATATCAATCGCGAGGTCACGCTGGAGGACCGCTATACCGAGGGCAGCCCTCTGGATGCGGCCTACTACGCGGTGCTTTTGGTGGCCGGGGTTCTGACGCTGAATCGCCGATGGGTTCGAGTGAAGGGCTTTCTCCTTGCGAACCTCCCTATCATGCTTTTCTTCTTTTATTGCGGGTTGAGCATCATGTGGGCGGACTCGCCCGTCATTGCACTGAAGCGCTGGATCAAGGCCGTCGGAGATTTGGCGATGGTGCTGGTGGTGTTGACTGACCCGCGCCCCGCGCTTGCGATCCGGCGTGTTTTTGAACGCGTCGGATTTCTCCTGCTGCCGTTGTCGGTCCTGTTCATCCTGTTCTTCCCATCGATGGGAAGCAGCTACGACCCCATAGGCCGCGTGACGATGTATTTTGGCGTGACCACGTTCAAGAACCTGCTGGGCGTCCTGGCGATGTTTTGCGGACTTGGATCATTGTGGTCATTTCTGGGCGCGTATCAGAGTCGTGCGAATCCCCACCGGCTTCGGGTGATGATCGCGCACGGAACGCTCATTATCATGGCCGTGTGGCTGATTGTGAAAGCTGATTCGATGACCTCGCTCTCGTGCTTCGGCCTCGCCGGCGCAGTGATGGTTCTGGCTACAACCAATTTGGTGGTTCGCAGGCCGGCCGCATTGTTTCTGCTGGTAGCCGGCGCCGCGGGGATTGCGTTATTCGCGCTCTTCCTCGACTCCGGAGGTTCGATGTTACAGTCCCTCGGACGCAATTCCACGCTCACGGGGCGAACCCAGATCTGGGCGGCGGTGCTTGCGCAGCGCATCAACCCGGTGCTGGGCACTGGATTTGAAAGCTTTTGGATGGGAAATCGGCTGCAGTCAGTGTGGAGTTTGAGTCAGGTTGGCATTGAAGAGGCACACAACGGGTATCTTGAGCTTTATCTTAATCTCGGATGGGTTGGGCTCACGCTGCTGGGAATGCTGATTGTGACCGGCTATCGCAATGGGCTCGAGTTGTTTCGGAGAGACCCGGTGGCGGGTCGCCTGCGCATAGCGTTTTTGACATGCGGGATGATTTACAGCTGCACCGAGGCGGGATTTCGCATGATGAGCCCCGTCTGGATTGGGTTCTTGCTGGCGATTGTGGCGGTGCCTGTGGGTGAGGCAGTTGAGAGCCCAAGGCCCGGAGATTTTGCGTTGCGTAACGGTGGAGTGCGAAAGCAGGTGCGCATTCTGCAATAGGAAACTGGCACAGGCCGGATCGACCGGTCCAGAGACAGAATCGAGAATTGCAGTATGTTTGAACCGGAGTTTAGCGGTGCCACCGAGGCGGTCGCCTCGCTTCCACCGGAAGTGCAGGAACGCTTTGCCGAGTACCGAACCCAAGTCACAGGACGAACGACCCTTCCGTGGGGCGACCATTGCACTGAGTGCGTGTGGCCCGTATGCCACGCCATGTGCGCCTTTTCAATCCCGTGCCGACAGGGCTTCTCAAAGGCCCTGTAAAATTTGCCATCGATTCAGGAGCGCAGATAATGACCGTCGTGGATGAATGGGAGGCTCTGTCTACTCAACCTGCGATGTGAACCCGATTGGGATCGGGAATAGAATTTTAATTCTGGAGATATTTTGAAGCCCTTCGACGCGAGCGGAGCGTTCGCACCTACTGTGCCCCGTGGAGGCCATGCATTGCGCAGGTTGGCAGTGCGCGGCGCCGGAGCTACTGTTCTTTCGGGCGCAATCGCTCTCGCGATTCAGATTGTGGCCACGGTGGTGTTGGGCCGGCTGCTGACGCCCCGCGATGTCGGACTCGCAACCATGGTCACCACCTTCAG
>JANXQR010000663.1 GCA_025353435.1 Acidobacteriota bacterium
CCGTAGTTGTTGGCGAGGTCAAAGTGGGTGACGCCGCGATCCAAGGCGCGACGAAGCATGGCGCGGCCGGTTTCGAAAACGTCGGCGCCGCCGAAGTTTTGCCATAGGCCGAGCGAGATGGGCGGCAGCACAATGCCGGAGCGTCCGCAGCGGCGGAAGGTGGCGGAGTCGTAGCGGGTGGGATTGGGCAGGTAGCTTTGCAGCATGACACCTTTCTTACTAGCGAACAGTTGGGTCGATACCAACAAATATCAAACCGAGTCGGAGGGCAAGGGCTCGTATTCAATGGAGACATTCCGCGCAGCAATGGTTCCCGAGATTCCGAAACACGGATCGAGCCTGATTTGAACACCGTGATCAATTAGCGACAAATCCAATCCGAAGATTACATTCTGACTGCTAAAATCGGCCAAAGCCAAGGAGATTATCTCTTCTATTCGGAACGTGACGGACACATGCTTTTGCATGACAAAGTAGCCAGCCTCATCAATTTTGTCGGTCATTTCCCAAGTTTCGATCTTCAGAGTGGAAACTCCGGTCCGGTTCAATGTCAGGTTGATAACTTCCGCATCGTGAAAACTGGGCCAGGAGCCGAACCAGGCTACCAACTCGGCTGCACCAGGAATCGAATTTAGAGTGTCTTCCACGGCATCTCCGCCCTTTCAGGCGCATTCCAATCCGACATTGCGCGTGCTCCGCTTTATCGATATGCGCGCGCGGCGACTGTTGTCCCCTCAAAGAGGGGATCACTTCCTCAATCGACGGGCTGCGACTGGACCGCGCGCCAACTCCGCAACCTTCTCCGCGCACCACAGCTTGATTAGCGATTGATAGGGTACATCGAGCCTCCGGGCATGGTCCCGAATGGTATTCAGAACGTCTTCGGGCATGCGGATCGAGATTGTTTCAGTCGACGGCTTCAGGCGGGGATAGGTGGCGAGTTTTGCCAGATCCCAATCGACATACTCCGTGCTGTCGTTTTCAGGAGACTCCCAGAACACGCGCTCTTCAGCTTCACTCTTGAACTTCGGGGTGGGCTTTAATCGCTTTCTCATAGATCACTCTCTCCTTCCTGCTCATGTCACGCGCCGAGATCGGATGAATCAGGGTTCCACTTCCCCGCTCTGTGAATGTAATGTGCAGCCAACGATCCGTGTCAGTCCTGCCCAATGCATGGAATCTTCTCTCATCGGAACTGTGTTTTGAGTCGTCCGCAACAATCAACGGGATGTTCAAGAACGCCTGCTCGATTTCAGCATTCGAAACACCGTGTTTCTCGTTCTTTCTGCTGTTTCCTTCATCCCAGTCGAATCCGACGTACGGCATCACAACTCCGAACTACGAACCGGATTGTTACCCCAATGAGCCGGCGCAAACGTATATGTTTCCAATATACACCCATTTGCGCGGAATTTGAAGCCACAGGAACTCACTCCGCATTATCGATCTGGGCGCGTTGCAGTTTGTCGGAGTAGTCGATATAGACAGCTTTCCACGTGGTGTAGAAGTCGATAGCCTCGGAGCCTTCGCGGTGGCCGTTGCCGGTTTGCTTGACGCCGCCAAAGGGGAGATGCACCTCGGCGCCAATGGTCGGCGCATTGATGTAGGTGATGCCGGCTTCGAGGTCGCGGATGGCGGCGAAGGCGCGGTTCACGTCCTTGGTATAGAGCGCCGTCGAGAGGCCGTAATCGATGGAGTTGGCGATCTGGATGGCCTGTTCGAAGGTGTCGAATTCGATGAGGCTGACAACCGGGCCGAAGACCTCCTCGCAGGCAATGCGCATCTGCGGTGTAACTCCGCCAAACACGGTGGGCGCAAAAAACGTGCCATTCAAATGTGTGCCTTCCGACAATGGAACGCCGCCGGTGAGTAACTCCGCGCCTTCGGCCAGAGCGATGGCAACGTACTTTTTGGAAGTTTCGATCTGCTGCTCGTTCACCTGCGGACCCACTTCCACGGCGGCGTCCAATCCGTTCCCCACGCGAAGCTTCTTGGCACGCTCCACCAGCCGCTCCGTGAACTCCTTGGCAATCCCTTTTTGCAGCAGAATGCGGCTGGTGGCGGTGCAGCGCTGGCCGGTAGTGCCGAATGCGCCCCAGAGAGCGCCGTCGAGCGCCAGGTCGAGGTTGGCGTCGTCGAGCACGATCTGTGCGTTCTTGCCCCCCATTTCCAGCGAAATCGGTTTGAAGTTGGCTGCGGCGCGCTGCGCGACGATCGACCCCACCTCGCTGGAACCGGTAAAGCTGATCGCGCGCACGTCCCGGTGCTCGACCAGCGGCGCGCCGGCGTCCGGACCGAAGCCGGTAATGATGTTGACCACCCCTGGCGGCAGGCCGGCGTCAATCATGGTCTGGACCAGGTTGAAGGTCGAGAGCGGCGTATCCTCCGCCGGTTTAATGACGCAGGTGTTTCCGGAGACCAGGGCGGGAAAAAGCTTCCAGCTGGGGATGGCCATGGGGAAGTTCCACGGTGTGATCATGCCCACTACACCGAGGGGCATGCGGATGCTCATGGCGAACTTGTTCTGCAACTCGCTGGGAGTAGTTTTACCGAACAAACGGCGACCTTCGCCGGCCACGTAAAAAGCCTCGTCGATAGCCTCCTGCACGTCCCCGCGCGTCTCGGCCAGCACCTTGCCCATTTCGCGGGTCATGTCGCGGGCATACTGCTCCTTGCGCTCCTGAAGCAGTTGGCCGGTGCGATAAAGAATTTCGGCGCGCTTGGGTGCTGGAACCAGCCGCCAGGTGGCGAAAGCCTTCTTTGCGGCAGCGACCGCGGCATCCACGTCTTGAGACCCCGAGGCCGGAAACTCGCCCACCACGTCGGAGTGGTCAGCCGGGTTCAGATTGAGAAAGGTTTTGCCGGAGCGGGCGGGGTAATGCTCACCGCCGATCAGATTCAGGTAGGTCTTGTGCGACATGAAAACCTCAAACGCCGTTGGCAGCTGACAGTGAATTGGGTACCGGTTCCCTTAATGGGCTGGCGACGCCGAACCAATCAAATGAGGAACAAGGGTAGGCAACATGAGTGCTCTACAGCACTTCACGCGCGCGAATTTGCGGTATGCTGAAGGCACGGCAGACAGTTGAGTTTACCGCATTGGCATGCAGTATCGCCCTTGCCCGCACTCCGCTACGGCACTAATCCGCCAGCCGTACAATAAACTTTGAGGTAGAAGCAAGCTCCCCATGTCTCTAAACGGCTATCCTTCGCGGACCTCGCGCACACACGGCCTTCGTTCGCTATTCAGCATGTTCTCAAGCGATCTGGCGATCGATCTGGGAACGGCTAACACGCTGGTGTTCGCGGCCGGCAAGGGCATCGTAGTGAACGAGCCCTCCATCGTCGCCATCAACAAGAACACGGGCGAAGTGGAAGCCGTGGGCAAGGAGGCCAAGGAGATGCTGGGGCGCACGCCCGGCAACATCGTGGC
>JANXQR010000775.1 GCA_025353435.1 Acidobacteriota bacterium
GAGCTTCATGGGGCTGATCATGGTGATCGGCATTGTGGCGAAAAACGGTATCCTGCTGCTGGACGCCGATGAGCGCTTCCGTGCCGAAGGCGCAGACGCCCGCACCGCCATGCTCAACGCCGCACAACGCAGGCTGCGGCCCATCCTCATGACGGCCCTCGCTGCCGTCACCGGCATGCTGCCGCTGGCCCTGGCCCTCGGACAGGGGTCCCAGATGCTGCAACCGCTGGCGATCGCCGTGATCGGAGGACTGATAATCTCCATGGTTCTCAGCCTGGTGGTTACGCCGGTTGTTTACTTTCTGCTGACCCGCGGCCACACGACCTCACCTCAGACTGCCGAGTAGGTCGACCATCCAGCTTTGCCGATTTCGTTTTTTCCGGAATTCGAAAGCAAAAAATGCCGCCCGAAGGCGGCATTTTTCAATAGCGGCGGAAAGAGCTTAAATCCCCACTCCGAATTCGTTGGCGGTCTGGGATTCGGCGTTGGAGTAGAAGTCGTAAGGGGTGCGGCGCTTGAACTTATACCGGGAGCGGAGTTCATAGCCGACGTAGATTCCGATGGTGGCCACGGCCATTCCCATCGAAAACCAGCCAATGAAGCGCAGCGTTTTGCGCTCGCTTGTCTGCTCTCCCGGTGTAACGGGTTCATTTTCAGTGGACATCGGTGAGAGCCTCCTATGACGACATGATACCGCATAAGATGCGACGACTGCGGGTAAGGGTTAGACACGGGTATTACAGAAGTGTTTGCTCGACCGATTCGATTCGATCGAGCCATTTCTTCCGCTCATTGTCGGGAAGAAAGCTGGCCCGGATCGAGTTTGCCGCCAGCCGCCGCAATTCAGCCGAGCTGAACCCCTGCTTGGTGTGTGCCAGGAGGTACTCATTCGACAGGTCGGAGCCGAAAAAGGCAGGGTCGTCGGAGTTGAGCGTCACCAGCAGGCCGGCATCGAAGTAGCGGCGCAGGGGGTGGTCGGCGAAGGCCGGGCACACCCCGGTTCGGACATTGGATGTAGGGTTCAACTCCAGGGGCGTCTGTTTCTGCTTGAGTTCGCCTAACAGGACTGGATCGTGGATCGCGGAAAGTGCGTGGCCGATTCGCTCGGAACCAATCGCCAGGGCCTCCCAGATGGCTTCAGGACCGGTTGTTTCGCCGGCGTGATTGGTCAGCCGTAGTCCGGCAGCCTGTGCCTCGGCGTAAAGGTGACGGAAGGGCTCAGAGCCCGTACGGCGCTCATCTCCGCCCAGGCCGATACCGATGATGGAAGGGTATTGCGGCCGAAGCTCGATCGCCTTACGGAAGACGCGTTCAGCCTCGTCGACACTGAAATGGCGCACGGCGTCGAAGATCCAATAAAGGGAGATGCCAAGTTCGCTGGCTGCCCGTGTCCGGGCTCGTTCCAGGCCGGCAAAGATCGGCTCGAAGCAGTTCGGATCATGGTTGCGCCACAAATAAATGACGCCGACGGAGATGTAGACCTCGGCATGGACCACGCCCTGGGCGGCGAGTTGCTCCATCATCCGCCATGCGGCAAGCTCGTAGTCCTCCGGGCCGTTCAGCAGCCGGGTAACCACCTTGAACGCCTCAAGGAACTCGGAAAAATCGCGGAAATGATAGAGGGCTTCTGCTTGCTCCAACGTGAGCGGCCGGGCATCGTGCCGCGCGCTGAGTTCAACCAGCGTGCCCGGCGTGATGGTTCCTTCCAGGTGAAGATGTAGTTCGGCCTTGGGAAGGCGGCGAATGAAGGCTTCAATCTCGGTCACCCATCAAGTTTAGCGGAGGCTGCAGGGGGATCGGCCACGCCGAGAAATACGTTGCCCTAGCCGGCGAAATGCCGACGCAGGTCTTCCGGGTGGCTGCAATGCGCGAATGCCGTTTCACGCGAGACGCGGTCCAAAAGCACCAGTTCGGCAAGAGCCTGCTCCATGGTTTGCATGCCTTCGGCCCGTCCGGTCTCGATATTGGCGCGGAGTTGGTGGTCATCTCCGCGGCGGATCAGGTTGCGAATCCCGCTGGTGGCGATCAGAATTTCAACAGCCGGATAGCGTCCCACCCCACTAGCCGCCGGGAGCAGTTTCTGCGAGACGATGGCGAGCAGCGCCAGGGAAAGCTGCTGGCGAATCTGGGACTGGTAGCCGGTTGGAAATGTGTCGAGGATGCGGGAGACGGTCTGAGCGGCGTCGTTGGTGTGGAGGGAGGTGAGGACCAGGTGGCCAGTTTCCGCCGCGGTCAAGGCGGCTGCCATGGTTTCACTGTC
>JANXQR010000086.1 GCA_025353435.1 Acidobacteriota bacterium
GATCCGCCGCGTCTTGCACCGGCACGGAGTCGCCCCGGAGTTGTTCGACGTGGTATCCAACCCCGAGTTTCTGCGCGAAGGCACTGCGGTGATCGATTTCCTCCATCCCGATCGCATTGTGGTTGGCGCAGGCACTGAGCGCGCAAGCGAATTGCTACGGAAAATCTACGGCCCTCTCGCCAGCGGTAGCTACTACCAAAATCCGGACGCGCTTCCCGGCCCCTGCAGCGCGAGCAACCCTGCAACACTGCTCGTCACAACTGCGCAGAGCGCAGAGATTATCAAGCATGCCTCCAACGCCTTCCTTGCTTTGAAAATTTCCTTCATCAACGCGGTCGCGAATCTCGCGGAAAGCGTGGACGCGGACATTGAGGACGTTGCGGTGGGGATGGGTCTCGACAAGCGCATCGGACACAAGTTCCTGCGCGCCGGCCTCGGATATGGCGGCTCCTGTTTCCCAAAGGACGTGGCCGCATTCCACTGGGTTGCACAGCAGAAAGGGCTCAACTTTCAGCTTCTGGAAGAAGTGCGCAGAATCAACGATGCGCAGCGTGATGTCTTCTTCAACAAGGTGAGAGCCGCTCTTTGGACTCTGCGTGGAAAGCGCCTTGCAGCCCTTGGACTTTCATTCAAAGGCGGTACCGACGACATACGCGATTCACCCGCCCTCGATGTAATTAAGAGGCTGATAGCCGCCGGTGCTCACGTGTGCGCCTACGACCCTGCGGCTGTCGAAAAATCGCGGGCGGTCCTTCCGGAATCGGAAAACCTGAGCTACGCCTCTGGCCTCTACGAAGCGGCACAAAATGCCGATGCCGTGTTGATCCTGACCGATTGGCCGGAATTCGCAGGCATCGACCTTCCCAGATTGGATCGGGCGCTTCGTTTTCCGATCGTCATCGACGGGCGCAATCTATATTCACCGGCCGTCATGGCAAGTCACGGATTCACCTATGTCAGCATCGGTAGGCCTGCAATCTACAACGAACAGCAGGGCAAGCCAAAACCGGCAATTCTGTAGAACAACATTCCGATTTGCCGGTTCCCAGAGACGCGCCAATCACTTCAACCGCCACGGCTCACCCGCATTCACCTGCACGGAGGCCACACTCCTCGGATCGGCGATGGCACCTTGCATTCCACAGTGTCTCGGCTCCACTCTCCTGCTGAGCAACCATCCGCCATTGCACACCGAGCTCCGAAGCGGTATCGTACCCTGTTAACGGGAGCGAACACGTGAGCCTGTTGTGTGCAGTGGGCGGGGTTGACCGGGAAATCTCTCCGGCCGAGATGGCTGAGTTGCTGTCAACGGCACTCGAAAAGCTGGGCCCGCGCAACCGCGTTCTCGCTGTCCCGCCGGACATGACGCGCCTCCACTCCCAGGCAGGCGCCCTCACTGAGGCGGCTTATCAATACTATGGTGACCGGCTCAAGAAAGTGCTTCCCGCGCTCGGCACCCACTCCCCCATGCGCCCTGACCAGATCAGCCGCATGTTTGGCGCCATCCCGCATGACCGCTTCCTCGTCCACAATTGGCGCACCGATGTCGAGACCCTCGGCGAAGTCCCCGCCAGTTTCATCGAAGAGCAGTCTGAGGGCAAGCTCCATTATGCGTGGCCGGCCCAGGTCAATAAACACATCATTCATGGCGAGTGGGACTTGATACTCTCCATCGGCCAGGTCGTGCCGCATGAAGTTATCGGCATGGCTAACTACAACAAGAACATTCTCGTCGGCACCGGCGGCCGCGAGGGCATCAACCGCAGCCACTATCTCGGCGCGGTCTATGGCATGGAACGCATCATGGGCAAGGCGCAAAATCCCGTGCGCGCCGTGCTCAACTACGCGTCAGACCGCTTCCTCCAGCACCTTCCCATCGTCTACGTGCAAACCGTGGTCGGTCGCAAGTCCGATGGCAACCTCGCCCTCCGCGGCCTCTACATCGGCGACGACCAGGAGTGCTTCTTGCACGCGGCTGCTCTCGCCGTCCAGGTCAACTTCGAAATAATGGACCAGCCCATCCGCAAGGCCGTCGTCTATCTCGACCCGCACGAGTTCCACTCCACATGGCTCGGCAACAAGGCCGTCTACCGCACCCGCATGGCTCTTGCCGACGGCGGCCAACTCATCATCCTTGCTCCTGCGGTCAAGGAATTCGGCGAAGACAAAACCATCGACACCCTCATCCGCAAATACGGTTACCGCGGCACGCCAGCCACGCTAAAAGCTGTCGAAGACAACCCCGACCTTGCATCCGATCTCAGCGCAGCCGCACACTTGATTCACGGCTCATCCGAAGGTCGCTTCCACATAACATGGTGCCCCGGCGAACTAAGTCGCGAAGAAGTCGAGAGCGTTGGTTTCGAGTACGAAGATCTAGGCACGATGATACAAAAGTACGATCCTGCCGAACTGGATCACGGTTGGAACGCCGTCAACGGCGAGGACATCTTCTTCATCGCCAACCCCGGCCTCGGACTGTGGGCGCATAAGTCGCGGCTCTAGGCTGGCGAATGTACTATGGTTGCGCAATCCAATCCGGGAAGGGAACTACCCCATGGCGAAAACAATTCTTCACACCACACTCGTCCCACTCTTTGCCGCACTCATCGCAATCCCGTCCTCATCCATCGCCCAAACCACAAAAATCACGCCTTCCTCCCTCCCCAAGATCGCCACCATCGACGAGCGCTTCCAGTCCTACAACATCGAAATGGTTGAAGTCACCGGCGGCCGCTTTTGGAAGCCCTACGCCAGCAAAGCCGCGCCCGAGCCGCCAAAATCCGACAGCGCGAACCAGCCCGTCGGCATGTCGCCGTCCCTTTACGAATACCGCGCCCCAATCAACCTCTCTACGCCCCGCCTGCGCAAACTTGCCGCCGCACTCGGTCCCGCCTA
>JANXQR010000845.1 GCA_025353435.1 Acidobacteriota bacterium
CATCATTTCCGGCTCCTGTTGGATGGCGGTGCGATTGAGGTAATTGCCAATGAACCGGACGACAGCGCGACCCGCGATGAAATTCGCGCACATCTCACGCACATCGCCCAGATGTTTACCGAGGGCAATTTTCAGCTGCCCATGTTTATCCACGACAAGGTCCCGCCCGGAGTTCCGGTGCTGGAATCCAAGCGCGCCGCAATTTCCTACACGTTTGAGCCGACGCCAACCGGCGGACGAGTTCGCATAGCGACCGCCGACAAAGATGCCCTGGGGGCGATTCATCAGTTCCTTGCGTTTCAGATCGACGATCACCTAACGGGCGATTCCAAAGCCGTCGAGCCACAGCACTGAGGAGTCAGAAGGGACGTCTATTGCGAGACTCCTCAATTGCGCGTTCCGGGAGGATCACCGCATATTCGGTAGTTACTGTTTTCAGCAACAATCCAAACAAATCCAGCCTGTGGACGGTCGATCCAGAGGCTGTTTTGGTGACTCTCAGTTTTCGGGCAAGCCCCCGATTTTTGGCTGGGGCGTGTTCTCAGCCAATGGCCCTTGGTGCTATTTCTTCTCGTGCTCGAACGTGAGCGAAGCGGAGTTGATGCAGTAGCGGAGGCCGGTCGGACGCGGTCCGTCGGGGAAGACGTGGCCGAGGTGGCCGCCGCAGCGGGCGCAGGTGACTTCAACGCGGCGCATGCCGAAGGTGCGGTCCTCGTGCTCAACGACGGCCTTGGAGTCGGCGGGAATCATGAAGCTGGGCCAGCCGCAGCCGGAGTCGAATTTGGCGCCGGAGAGAAACAGCATGGCGCCGCAGCCCGCGCAGTGATAGTTGCCGGTTTCGTGGTTTTCAGTAAGAGCGCCGGTGAATGGGCGTTCGGTGCCCTTTTCGCGCAGGACGTGGTACTGCTCGGGGGTGAGGGAGGCGCGCCACTCCGCGTCGGACTTCTGGATCATTTCTGGTGTTTCAGGCATGGGAATCTCCTGCGATTTGATGCTTGAGACGGCAACAAAGTATCCGCCGGAATCAGGCTTCGGCGATCACATCAATCTCAACCAGAATGTCGCCGGGAAGCCGGGCGGCCTGCACCGTGGTGCGCGCGGGTGGTGCGATGCCCGCAGGAGCCATGTATTTGGCGTAGACGGCGTTCATGGCGGTGAAATCGTTGAGGTCTTTGAGGAAGACGCTGGCTTTGACGGCTTTTTCAAGAGAGGTGCCGGCGGCTTCAAGGATGGCCTTGAGGTTCTCCATGACCTGGGTGGTCTGCTCGACGATGCTGCCGGGGACGATCTTCTGTGTGGCCGGGTCAATGGGGCCTTGGCCGGCGGTGAAGACGATATTGCCGAGGCGGATGGCCTGCGAATAGGGGCCGAGGGCGGCGGGAGCGTTGGGAGTGGAAATTGGTTCTTTGCTCATGGAGTGAATTTTACAGAGAGAGGCGCGATCCCAGGTCTGAAAATCCAGATCCTTCGACCGCGCTCAGGACAAGCTCTGGGTCACCCCGATATTGACTGAGTCAGAACCAATGCCGGGCGCGGTTCTAGTGCCAGACGGCCAGCATACCGCCCACGCCGACGAGGCTGATGAGCCAATAGCCGGCATTGATGGCGAAGTACTTGAATGGGCGTCCTTCGTAGATGCTTTGGGGAAAGAGTGGGCCGACGACGAAGCCCAGCCAGACGATGAAGCCGACGAAGGCACCCCAGCCGAAGGAGTCGGCGCCGGACCAGCCGATGATATGGGCAAGCACGAAGGCCAGAATCAGGTCGCCGATGAGGGAGCCGATCATGCCGGTGACAAGACCCTTGGGCTTTTCGCCTTCTTTGCGGCCGATGATTGCGATCCAGGGCTTGGCGAACAAGACCGGCGAATACCAGAGTGCGCCGAGCAGCCAGATGGCGACTGCGGCAACGACGAGCGCAAGGTGATTGAAGTGAAGGTGATGCATGGGACCTCCAAAGGAAGATTGCCCACGGCGGGCAGAGATGAGATGGGGTGCAATCGACTTTGGAGCAGGCACTGGGCTTGTGTCAAATGAAAAAAGATTGAGAGATGTTTGTAGGAAAAAATCAGTAACTATTTGCGTTTGAGGGCTTCGAGTTCATCCAGCGTACGGGGCCAATCCTTTCCGAGGAGGCGGGACAGGCTGCGGTCGGCCAGCACTTTGCCGCCAGTTTGGCATTGGGCACAATAGTCGGTTTCGTTGTCTGCGTAACGGATGCGCTGAATGGGCTGTCCGCAGCGAGGGCAGGGCTGGCCGTAGCGGCCGTGGACGGCCATGTCGGGGCGAAATGCGGTTACTTTTTCGGGGAAGGCCTTCCCCGCCTCCGCGGTTAGCCGGTCGGTCCACAAGGTAAGGGTGCTGAGCGTCGCGGCGAACAGGCGTTCCCAGTCATTGTCAGTGAGCTTGTGGGTGAGCGCAATGGGTGAAAGCTGCGCGGCGTGCAGGATCTCGTCGGAGTAGGCGTTGCCGACGCCGGAGATGAGGCGGGGGTCGGTGAGGGCGCGCTTGAGGGTGCGGTTTTCGCGGGTGAGTGCGGTGCGGAAGCCAGACAAATCTGTACCGGGCGAAAAGAGCTCGTAACCACCGGGGTCGATGTCGTAGAGGGCCTGCTCACCGCGGAGAATGTGGAGGGAGGCGCGGCGCTTGGAGCCGGCTTCGGTCAGGGTGAGGGTGCCGTTGGGGAAATCGAGGGCGAGCAGGGCGTTGCGGCCTGCGAGCTTGGCCAGAGGCGGCTTCCAGTGGAGGCGGCCCGCGATCATGAGGTGGATGACTAGCCAGAGGTCGTCCTCGACACCAATGGCGATGCGTTTGCCGATGCGGCGGAGACGGGTGGGTCAACGGTGCGCAGGACGAAAACGGAGGCGAGGCGAACGTGCTCGAGGGTCTGGCCGAGGATGCGGGCTTCGAGGGCTGTGAGGTAGGCCGAGATGTCGGGGAGTTCGGGCATTTAGGTTCGGAACGGAATTGGTGGATACGATTCGGGATCACTGTAACGCGTTTTAGGTGGATCCGCCGCACACAGACCAAGTTGATTCTCTAAGCCGATGTCCGAAATCTCTGCGGATTCCAGAGAAAACGATGCGGCTGGTCTACTGAATTTGCGATTCTGTCACAAATTCGATTCGCCAAACTAGGGTCAATTTTCGGAGATCATTCGACGGCATCTTAGTAAACAAGCCGCCTGGCCCGCGATTCCGGATCAGCTCAACGCAGGAAAGAAATCCGCAGTTGATAACGGAGGAACATAGATGGTCGACGCGGCAACATTAAGGAGGACCCATGACGCGCAACTTACAATTCGCATGCCTTGGGGCATTGCTGTGCTCGGCAGGAGCTCTTGCCCAGACAACGACCTCACCGGTTGCCTACGTG
>JANXQR010000846.1 GCA_025353435.1 Acidobacteriota bacterium
ACAGGAGAGGTGCTTGCTGCCACGCCCGCGGTGCGGCCGGATGTAACCGTAATCCACGCGCAAAAAGCAGATTGGAAGGGCAATGTGCTGTTGTGGGGGATTTTGGGCGTGCAGAAAGAGGCCGTTCTGGCAGCAAAGCGGGCCATCGTAACTGTGGAGGAGCGCGTGCGATCTCTGGATGCGCCACCGAACGCTTGCATTCTACCGAGTTGGGTATTGACTTCAGTGTGCGAGGTCCCACGTGGGGCCACTCCTTCATATGCGCACGGGTACTACGAGCGCGATAACGTGTTCTACCGGGCGTGGGACCAGATTTCGCGCGATCGAGAGCGCTTCACGATATGGGTTGATCGACACATTCGCAGTACGCAAAACTTTGCCGAGTACCTTGAACTGCAGGGCAACGAAAGAGTGCCGGCGGTGCACCCGTGAGCACCGCTTATTCTGCTGAAGAGATGATGACGGTAGCGTCGGCGCGCATGCTGCGCAATGGCGCTGTATGTTTTGTGGGAATCGGGCTTCCGTCTACCGCAGCAAATCTCGCACGGCTCACTCATGCGCCAGATGCGGTGCTGGTGTACGAGTCGGGTCCGATTGGTGCGAAGCCCTCAGTGCTGCCGCTATCAATCGGGGACGGCGACCTGGCCGAGACGGCGGACACGGTTGTGTCAACGCCTGAGATCTTCCGCTACTGGCTGCAGGGCGGCCGCATTGATGTGGGGTTTCTCGGCGCTGCCCAACTGGATCGCTTCGCGAACATCAACACGACAGTCGTGGGCCCTTATAAGAAGCCCAAAGTACGACTGCCGGGAGCCGGGGGTGCACCCGAAATTAGTTCCTCTGCCAAAGAGGTTTTGATAATCGTGAAGCACTCGACGCGCACATTAGTGGACAAGCTTGATTTTGTAACATCGGTCGGATTTCTCACTGGGGGCGACGCGCGCGAAAAGGCCGGCCTGACGGGAAATGGACCGGCAGCGGTGATTACCGATCTTTGCATTCTTCGGCCCAACCCCGAGTCACGTGAGTTGGAGGTTGCGAGCATTCATCCGGGCGTGGATCGAATCATGATTGCGGAGAATACGGGCTGGGAGATTCGGTTCTCGGAGGAGTGCGGAGCGACAGAGGCTCCGAGAGCCTCTGATCTTGTGGTCCTACGTGAACTCAAGGCTCGAACCGCCGCAGCTCATGGCGTGCAAGGGGACGAGGTATGAGATCTGTCTTCGTCTGCGATGCGGTGCGGACGCCTATTGGCCGCTACGGGGGCGCGCTAGCGCAGGTGCGCACGGATGATCTGGCTGCGATCCCGATTCGCGAGTTAATGAAGCGCAACCCCGGTGTTGACTGGAGCGCATTGGACGAATTGATCCTTGGTTGCGCCAACCAGGCCGGTGAAGATAACAGAAATGTGGCTCGCATGGCCTTGCTGCTCGCAGGCCTTCCGGAGAGCGTTGCTGGAACAACCATGAATCGCCTTTGCGGATCGGGAATGGATGCTGTAGGGACAGCAGCACGTGCAATCGCCTGTGGAGAGGCGGAGTTGATGATCGCGGGCGGAGTGGAATCAATGTCACGCGCTCCATTCGTAATGGGCAAGGCGGAGGCCGCGTTTCAACGGTCGGCGGAGCTCTTCGACACGACCATCGGTTGGCGATTTGTAAATCCGAATATGCGTGCGATGTATGGCACCGATTCGATGCCCGAAACAGGAGAGAACGTAGCCCGCGATTACGCAGTCGATCGGATTGATCAGGACTCGTTTGCGTGCCGCAGTCAGATGCGTGCCGCGCGTGCGAGGGAGAGTGGCTTCTTTGCAGAAGAAATTGTGCCGGTTGAAATACCCGGAAAAATGGGCATGTTGATCGTGTCGCAGGACGAGCATCCGCGGCCAGATACGACAATCGAGAAGTTGGCCGCACTAAAATCGCTATTCCCAGGTGGCACGGTAACGGCAGGAAATGCTTCCGGGGTAAATGACGGAGCCGCTGCGATGATTGTTGCGTCAGAAGTGGCGGTACTTCGATTCGGACTGCGAGCCCGTGCCAGGATTCTGGGCATGGCCAGTGCCGGTGTGCCGCCACGCGTGATGGGAATCGGGCCAGTGCCGGCGGCACAGAAACTACTCGCGCGGTTGGGACTGACGATCTCCGACTTCGATTGGATTCAGCTTAACGAGGCGTTCGCGAGCCAATCGCTTGCATGCCTTCGCCAATTAGGCCTTCCGGATGATGCAGAACATGTGAATGCAACGGGCGGCGCAATTGCGCTGGGGCATCCGCTGGGAATGAGTGGTGCGCGCCTGGTGATGACCGCTGCACATCAGTTGGAAAAAAGTGGTGGGAGCCGTGCGTTGGCGACTATGTGTATTGGAGTGGGCCAAGGTATTGCGTTGGCACTGGAACGTGTCTGAGGAGGAAAATGAACGATCCGTCCATGGTGGAATTGGCGGTTCCGGGCACACAGCCCGACTTTCATTTCCCGCCCTATGTGTCGTCGATAGCGCGGTCGCCCCGCATGCCGCTGGTCCGTCTGCAGAAGACACACATGAAACTGACTGGACCGGTATTCGGAAATGAATTGATTCGAGAGCACGATAACGACTTGACCGCGCAGCACAATGGCGAACCGATTGGAGAGCGAATTCTGGTGCATGGCCGTGTGCTGGACGAAGACGGTAAACCGGTGCGCAGCGCCCTGGTCGAGGTTTGGCAGGCCAATGCGGGAGGTCGCTATCGGCACATGGTGGATACTTACGATGCACCGCTCGATCCGAATTTTTCTGGCGGCGGCCGTATGCTGACCGATGATCAGGGACGCTATTGGTTCAAGACCGTCAAGCCCGGTCCCTATCCGTGGCGCAACCATCACAACGCCTGGCGTCCGGCGCACATCCATTTTTCGCTTTTTGGCGCTGGCATTCTTTCACGCCTGGTGACCCAGATGTACTTTCCGGGCGACCCGTTGCAGCCGCTGGATCCGATCTTCAATAGCATTCCCGATGAAAGGGCGCGAGAGCGCCTTGTTTCGCGGCTTGATATGGACCGATCTGAGCCCAACTACATGCTGGCGTACGAATGGGATGTTGTGCTGCGGGGAAGAACCGACACGCCATTCGAGGAGGGTCATCGATGAGCAGCGACTCTTCCCGGATCCCTTCCAGTTCCCAGACCGTAGGACCCTATTTCCGAATAGGTCTCGAATACCTTCTTGAGCGAACTTCAGCGGGCGCGATGGAATCGCAAGGTACGATCGAATTATGCGGCCAGGTCCTTGATCGAGATGGAGCGCCAGTTCCAGATGCGCTGCTGGAGTTTTGGACCTCCGCAACGGTCTCGCTCAGGCCGGGACGCAACGCAGAACAGAGCACTTTTCCAGCAGGATTCCGGCGCGTATTGACAGATGGCGTGGGTAAATATTCCTTGGTGATTGAGCGCCCGGCAGCGGATGAGCCGGGAGAGGATCGCACAAAGGCCCCTTACATGATAGTCCTGGTGTTCGCACGGGGACTGCTGCGACACCTGATCTCGCGCGTTTACCTGGGAGATGAGCGGACCAACAAAACTGATTCAGTGCTCAATGGTATTTCCGAAGAACGCCGCGCCACACTAATTGCCCAACCGGATGAAAGTCGAGCTGGCGCGTATACGTGGGACATAATCCTGCAAGGAATAGGCGAGACTGTGTTCTTTGCATGGTAGGGAGTTAGTGTTAGCAGCATGAGCAATGAAGGACTGAACTCGTTTCTATTCTCAACGCCGGAGATGACTCGCGTATTTTCGTCTGGCGAGCAGTTGCGCGCGATGACTCGCTTCGAGTGGGCGCTGACCTGTGCTTTGGAAAGCAATGGCCGAGCGGAACCAGGCTCCGGCGCTGTGCTGGAGCAGTTGCTCACCGCTGAATTTATTGACGTGAATGCCCTAATACTCGAGGCGAGAGACGCCGGGAATGTTGCTATCCCATTCGTCCGCCAGCTTACAGCAGCCGCAATGGAGCTCAGCGAATCTGCTGCGCGGCCGATCCATCTGGGTGCCACGAGCCAAGACGTTCTCGACACCGCACTCGTGTTGCAGATTCGAGAAGCTACGCAGGTCTTAGAGACTTCGCTTGACCGCCTTGACTCAGCATTGCTCAATCAGGTGAAGAAGCACCGGCACACCGTCATGCAGGGGCGGACATGGCTACAGCCTGGCCCGCCCACCACGCTTGGGTTGAAACTCGCCGGAACTTTGGCTGCGATGCGGCGAGATCGACAACGCATTCACGAAGCAGCGGAACGCACACTTGTCCTGCAGTTTGGCGGAGCAGTGGGTACACTCGCTTCGCTAGGAGATGCAGGAGAAGCGATCTCTGCGCAGTTGGCGCGCCTGCTCAACCTTATTGAGCCGGTCCTTCCCTGGCATACACAGCGGGACAATTTAGTTGTAATTGTGCAAGTACTTGCGATTCTTACAGGGAGTCTTGCAAAGTTAGGCAGAGACATCGCATTGCTGATGCAAGCTGAAGTAAGTGAAGCATCAGAAGAACGAAACCATGGACGCGGTGGCTCCTCGACGATGCCGCACAAGCACAATCCAGTAGCAAGCGCGGCATTGATTGCCATTCATTCGAAAATGCCTGGGCTGGTTTCAACCGTGTTGTATGCAATGCCGCAGGAACACGAGCGCGGGCTCGGCTTGTGGCAAGCGGAGTGGGATGCCGTACCAGAGGCCTTTCGGATGGCATCGGCTTCGGTCGCATATGCAATCGACATTGCAGAAGGTCTGACGGCTGATGAGGCACGCATGCAAGCGAACATGGAGGCAACACTCGGATTACCACTTGCCGAAGCGGTGAATGCGGCTCTGGCACCGAAGATGGGACGCGCAGCCGCGCACACTCTTTTGCGCAGCGCGGCGGACCGGGCGACGACGGAGAATCGCCAGTTGTCCGACGTACTGAAACAGATGCCCGAGGTGTTGGTGCATTTGAACAGTAAAGAGATCGACGAGTCGCTCGACCCAAATAATTACCTGGGAAGCGCGCAACGATTCATCGCACGGGTGGTTGGAGATGAAGATGCCTACCTCTGAAAGCGACGGAGCGCGGCTCAGGTACGCGGTAAGCGGGAACCCGCGGGGGTCAGTCCTGGTGCTTCTCAATTCACTTGGCTCGAATATGCACATGTGGGACAAATTGCTGCCCGCGTTTCAAAGTAAATATCGAGTGCTGCGCTTTGACATGCGTGGTCACGGAGAGAGCAGAGTTTCAACAGAGCCTTTCGCGGTTGAAGAGTTGGGTCACGATGTATTGTGCTTGCTGGATAAGGTGGGCGCGCGGCGAGCCAGCATTTGCGGACTGTCACTGGGAGGGCTTGTTGCAATCTGGCTGGGACTTCATGCACCGAAGCGCGTGGATCGGCTTGTCTTTGCTAACACCTCGGCACGCATCGGCAGCCCGGAGATGTGGGAGCAAAGGATTGCGTTTGTACGAAACACAGGCATGTCTGCGTTGGCTGCGGCAACGCTCGAGCGATGGTTCACACCCGCTTACCGCGCACGCCATCCGGAAGAGATGGATAGGATATGCGAAATGATCGCGGCTACGAATCCCGCCGGCTACGCCGCTTGTTGCGCGGTGCTCCGCGATGTCGACCTTCGCGCAGAGATCGCAGCGGTCAGCGCACCGAGCCTGGTTATCGCCGGTGCGCATGATCCTGCAACCCCACCCGCCGATGGACGTGCCCTGCATGCCGCCATTCGGAATTCCAGCTACGTTGAGTTGAATGCCTCGCATATGTCGGCATGGGAATGTGCCGAAGAGTTCGCTGGAGCGGTGTTGCATCATCTTGCAGCAGGGGAGAACGCAAATGGATGAACGAGAGCGGCACGAGACCGGCATACAGTTGCGGCGAAGCGTGCTCGGTGACGCACACGTCGATCGCGCAGAGGCGGCAAAGACCAATCTGGACGCGGAGTTCCAGGATCTCATTACGCGTTACGCATGGGGAGAAATCTGGTCGCGACCTGGACTCCCACTTCACACGCGTAGCCTGCTGACGATCGCCCTGATGGTTGCACTCAACCGCGGCGACGAGTTGCGCCTGCATTTGCGTTCCGCTGCCAACATTGGAGTCACGGCCGATGAGATTCGCGAAGTCCTGATGCATTGCGCGATTTATTGCGGAGTTCCCGCAGCGAATTCGGCGTTCCATGCGGCCAGGGAAATCCTCAACGAACAGAGCCCGGACAAGTAGCAGGCGGAGCATGGCGCGTTACGACACACAGGTCGGCATCGTCGGAGCGGGTCCAGCAGGACTCATGCTATCGCACTTATTGCATCTAAATGGGGTTCACTCCATCGTGCTTGAAGTAAAGACACGCACCTATTGCGAAGAGCGGGTGCGGGCCGGGGTCCTCGAACACACCAGCGTGCAAATGCTGCGGGAGGCGGGCGTAGCAGAACGCCTCGATCGCGAGGGGCTTCGGCATGAGGGAATTGAAATCGGGCTGAATGGAGTGAGGCACCGAATTCCGTTTGTGGAACTCACGGGCAAGTGCGTAACGGTCTATGGACAGCAAGAAATCGTGAAAGACTTGATCTCGAAACGGCTCGCGGATGGCGGCGATTTGCGCTTCGAGTGCGGGGACCTAGCACTCGAAGGAATCGCCACCGAGAAACCTCGCATCCGGGTGAACAAAGATGGAGACATGGACGAGATCAGCTGTGAGTACATCGCCGGCTGCGACGGTTTCCACGGCATTTCCCGAGGAGCATTCCCCGAAGGCACACTTAAGATCTACGAGCGCACGTATCCATTCGCATGGCTCGGAATCCTTGTTGAAGCGCCGCCGTCACAAGAAGAGCTCGTCTACATGCATCATGAGCGAGGCTTCGCGCTCTACAGCATGCGCTCGCCTAACATCACTCGACTATATTTGCAATGCACCCCCGACGAGGACATCGCAAAGTGGACGGATGACCGAATTTGGAGCGAATTGCACAACCGCTTGAGTTGTGCTGACGGGTGGCGCCCCACCGAAGGCCGCATCGTGCAGAAGGGTGTAACTGGGATGCGAAGCTTTGTGGCAGAACCACTGCAGACAGGCCGGCTGTTTCTTGCCGGAGATGCTGCGCATATTGTGCCGCCCACTGGAGCGAAGGGGATGAACCTCGCTTTCGCAGATGTGTTTTATCTTTCAGAAGCGATGGGCGCATTTTACCGCAACGGTGACACGGAAAGGCTAGAAAGCTATTCAGCAACTTGTCTTCGAAGGATCTGGAAGGCACAGCGATTTTCATGGTGGATGACGTCATTGCTTCACCGTTTCGAGAACGAGCCGGCATTTGACCGCAAGCGGCAGTTGGCAGAACTAGAGTACGTCGTGACATCGAAAGCAGCAGCAACTTCGCTTGCAGAGAATTATGTAGGGCTTCCCCTCGATGGAATGTAGCTGACGTTGGCCGAACGAAGAGTTACGAAAGAGGAAAAAGAAATGGCGAGATACGAAGGACGCTGGACCACCGTACGCGTCGAGGTAAATGAGGAGATCGGTTGGGTCACTTTGAACCGCCCCGAGAAGCGCAACGCGATGAGTCCCACTTTGAATCGCGAGATGCGTGATGTTCTGGAGACGCTGGAACTCGATGGTGACATGAAAGTTCTGGTGTTAACCGGCGCGGGAGAATCGTGGACCGCTGGAATGGACCTCAAGGAATATTTCCGCGAGGTGGACCAGTCACCGGAGATTGTGCAGGAGCGAGTACGGCGCGATGCGTCGACGTGGCAATGGAAGCTTCTTCGAATGTACTCCAAGCCAACCATCGCAATGGTCAACGGATGGTGTTTTGGCGGCGGATTCTCACCGCTAGTGGCGTGCGACCTGGCGATCGCAGCAGAAACCGCGGTGTTCGGACTTTCAGAAATCAACTGGGGTATTCCGCCAGGCAATCTTGTGAGCAAGGCTCTCGCGGATACTGTAGGTCAGCGAAAAGCGCTCGAGTACATCATGACCGGCGACACGTTTACAGGAACACAGGCCGCGGAGATGGGGCTCGTGAACCGCGCTGTCCCCCTCGAGCAGCTTCGAAACGAAACCCTCGCGCTGGCCCGGAAGCTCGTCGCAAAAAATCCTGTGGTGCTACGAGCGGCGAAACATGGCTTCAAGCGTTGCCGCGAACTCACATGGGAGCAAAGTGAGGATTATCTCTACGCAAAGCTTGACCAGGCTCAGTTACGCGATCCGGAACATGGCCGGGAAAATGGGCTGAAGCAGTTCCTCGACGAAAAGAGCATTAAGCCGGGTCTTGAAGGTTATAGACGCTGAGCCGAGCGTTGGGAGCCAGAATTCATGATCGATCTCGCAAACACGCCGAGAATCCGTTCGAAATTTGACCAACTGCTTCGACCGCGGTCCATCGCGCTGATTGGCGCGTCCGCGAAGCCTGGCTCACTGGGAGAGACCGTCCTCGATAATCTCGATCAGTCAGACTACGCAGGGGACTTATACCTGGTGAACCCAAAGCGTCCTACGATCCGAGGCCGCACATCGCTGGGCTCGATTGAGGAATTGCCAAAGGGCGTTGATTGCGCGGTGCTGGCAATCCCCAGCGAAGCCGTTCTTGCGGCAGCGAGCGCATGCGCACAACGCGGTGTCGGCAGCCTGATTATCTTCTCGGCCGGATTCGCCGAGGGTGGTGAGGAGGGACGAGCGGCCCAACGCGAGTTGGCGGGAATTGCCGATGAGTACGGGATGCTTCTCGAAGGGCCCAACTGCCTGGGAATGGTGAACTATGTCGATCGAATCCCACTTACATTTGTCATGACGCCGCCGCAAGCTAGCCGTCATGCAAATGGCGCGGCAATAATCTCCCAGAGCGGGGCACTTGCGGCCGTGATCGCCGTAAACATGCGCCACCACAGGATTCCCCTCACATATTCGGTGTCTACCGGGAACGAGGCGACGACCGGGATAGAGGATTTCCTGGAGAACCTGATCAACGACGAGGCGACTCGCGTATTTGCGCTTGTAGTTGAACAGTTCCGACGTCCGAAACGGTTCCTGGAATTAGCGCGAACAGTACGCGCAGCCGGTAAATTCATAGTTATGGTGCATCCGGGGCGATGCGAAGCTGCGCGTGACTCGGCGGCCACGCATACCGGTGCGCTCGCCGGTGACTATGAGGTGATGCATGCACTGGTCACGCGCGCCGGAGTAATCCACGTAGAGAGCCTCGAGGAACTCGTAGATGTTACACAGATCTTGGTGCGCTGCCGCGAGTTGCCAAGAGGGGGCCCTGCGATCTTCACGGAGTCGGGAGCATTCAAAGCGCTTGCCCTAGATCTGTGCGAACAGGTTTCTCTCAAGCTTCCCGCTCTCACACCGGCAGCGGAGCGTGCACTGCGCGAAGCGTTGCCCGCATTCATCCCTCCCTCGAATCCGCTGGACCTTACAGCGCAAGGGCTCATCGATCCCGGTCTGTATCGACGCACATTGCCCACCGTTCTTGAGGAGCCGGCATTCGGGAGTGTGCTGCTTGGTATCATCCTGACGGATCCCAAGACAACGGCCATAAAGCTGCCACCAATACTCGAAGCGATTCGAACGCTTAAGCCGCACAAGGCGATGATTTTTGCAGCACTGGATGAAGGAGCGCCGTTCAACTTCGCTGAGTTGGACGAAATGCGCGAACTGGGGGTGGCCTGCTTCCCTTCCCCTGAGCGTGCGATTCGCGCGCTGGCCTATGTCACAAGGTTCGGCATGTCAACGGGCGAAGAGTACGACGACCTGCAACCATCCATCACAGTTCTCAACCTGCGTCCTGGCATATTACCCGAGTACAAGAGCAAGCGGTTGCTAGCCGACATTGGTATCACCATACCGGACGGCCATTTGGCAACGACATGCGAAGAAGCTGTCAGGTTTGCTGCTGAGATCGGGTTCCCGGTCGCGTTGAAGGCGCAGGCTTCCGCGCTGCCTCACAAATCTGATGCGGGCGGTGTTCTGCTGGCCCTCGATTCGGAAGCTCAGGTTATGGAAGCCTGGTCGGCCCTACATGACAATGTCGCGCGTTTGCGGCCTGGGTTGCGGCTGGATGGAGTGTTGGTGGAGCGAATGGGTGCCAAAGGTCTGGAATTGATTTTGGGCGCTCGCAACGATCGGGAGTGGGGATCGGTACTGCTGGTGGGGTTTGGCGGGGTGCTTGCGGAGGCCGTCGAGGACGTGCGAATTCTCGCGGCGGATCTTAGGCCGCCCGCGATTCAAGAAGCATTGCATGGTCTACGGTGCGGCGCGTTGCTGCGAGGCTTCCGTGGCGGACCTGAGCTCGACGTAACGGCGGTTGCCGACGTGTTGTACCGGCTCGGTCAATTGGTGCGAGCAAATTCCTCGATTTCCGAGGTTGAGATCAATCCTCTCGTGGTTTACCCCAAAGGCCGCGGTACGCTCGCCTTGGATGCACTCGTATCAGTGACTGAAGCAAGTGCATAAAGCACTAGCGAAACGAGGAATGAAGATGAACGAAACACTGCTCCTGATCGGCGGAGATTCGGTGCACGCTGCCGATCGCAGGACCTTTGATCGCGTGAATCCGATGACCGGCCGTCCGGCGACAAAAGCTGCCGCCTGCGGCCTGCGCGATGTCGAAGCCGCGGTCAAAGCGGCCGCTGAAGCCCTTCAAGCTTGGATGGCAATGGGTCCAGGAAGGCGCCGCGAACTGCTGCTCCGTGCCGCGGATGTCCTCGTGGCGCACCAGAGTGACTTCAACGCGACTATGGTTTCGGAAACAGGCGCGACGCAAGGCTGGGCTGGCTTCAACGTCGCGTTCGGCGCGTCAATTCTGCGCGAAGCCGCATCGATGACGACGCAGGTGAGCGGAGAGATTATTCCGACTGACGTTCCTGACAATCTCGCCCTCGCAATTCGTCAACCCATCGGAGTCTGCGTGGGCATTGCACCGTGGAACGCGCCAGTAATTCTCGGCGTTCGTGCGATTGCGATGCCCTTGGCTTGCGGAAACACTGTCGTATTCAAGGCGTCGGAGGCATGCCCCGCAGTACATAGCCTCATCGGTAGGGTTATGCAGGAAGCCGGATTTCCGAGCGGAGTGGTGAATGTTTTGACCAATGATCCAGCAGATGCCGCTGAAGTTGTTGGCGCATTGGTCGATCATGCCGCAGTTCGACATATCAATTTCACAGGGTCCACTCGCGTGGGCAGGATAATTGCCGAGCGTGCCGCGAGACGCCTGAAACCGGTTCTGCTCGAACTTGGAGGTAAGGCGCCCTTCATTGTGCTGGACGACGCCGATCTCAATGCAGCAGTCGATGCCGCGGCTTTCGGCGCGTTTATGAACCAGGGCCAGATATGCATGTCCACCGAACGAATCGTTGTGGATGAACGGGTGGCCGACGAATTCGTTACACGGCTTTCAGCGAAAGCGGCAGGGCTGTCAGTGAGGGATCCGGCACAGGGGCCAACCGTTTTGGGCGCGGTCGTTGATGAAAGGTCGGCGGACAAGATTTCCTCGTTGATTGCGGATGCAGTTGGACAAGGAGCACACATCTCCGCCGGGGGCCAGCGCAACGGCACGCTCTTGCATGCGACGGTGCTCGATCATGTAACAACCGAGATGAGGATCTATGCAGAAGAGTCATTTGGCCCCGTGGTGACAGTGGTGCGTGTCAAGGGCGACGAAGAGGCACTTCGCGTTGCGAATGATACGGAGTATGGATTGTCGGCAGCCATTTTTAGCCGAGATATCGTGCGCGCGTGGAATCTGGCCAAGCGCGTCGAGAGTGGCATCTGCCACATCAACGGACCTACAGTGCACGATGAGCCGCAGATGCCGTTTGGCGGAGTTAAGGCGTCAGGTTATGGCCGGTTCGGCGGTAAGGCCGCGATCGATGAGTTCACGACGCTTAGATGGATCACAGTGCAAACAGGGGCTCGCCACTATCCGTTTTAGCGGCTACATTCCGCTGCGTTTCACGCCGGCCCGTCAGATGCGTAGTACTTGAGAAACAGGTCGACTGCATGTGCCACGTGAACGTGTGACTTTGGGAGTCTTCGCATTTGCCCGAGCACAACTGCTGTAAGGTAGCGTGAGCTGACAAGCATGTCGAGGAAGTCGTCCGCGGCTAACAGTGGATCTGCCGTTCGCAACTTACCCACGATCATTTGGCGGCTGAGGAACGCCGCCGTGTTCTTTCGACCCATCGCAGGGCCAAGGAGATAGAACCTGCGCGATAGGACCGGGTCGCGAAAGCTTTGAGCTGCCACAATGCGGAAAAGTTTCCCGAATCGCTCGGAGTTCATGATTCGCAAGATCTCCGTGCCCGCTTCCGTAAGGACCTCACGCACTCCGCCGCCAGAAGACCAGCTCGCATTCGCCTGGGATTGAATTTCAGCCTGAAGCTCCGTGATCACTGCATCAAGTATGTCCCGCTTGTCCTGAAAGTATGTGTAGAGTTCCCGTTTCGATACCCGTGCTCGTCGCGCAATCTCGGCAGTACTGGTGATCTCGTACCCATTCTCGAGAAATGCCTCCGAAGCCGAATCAAGAATACGTGCGCGATGATCGATTGGCGCTGAGAGCGCTCGTTCTACCATCCAGATGATCTCTCTTTCTGAGCTTGAGATTCTCAAAGTCGCACAGTTTCAACTTATCTTTGATTCAGCGCTGTTTGTCATCGTGGAATTCACTTTAGCCCGCAAAACTGGCACCGGCACATCCAATTCTGTTCTCCAAACCGCAACAGATGTCATAGAGACGTCCGGGTTCATCTACGGTGGAATACACGTAGTGATCGGGTCGGACGATCGCGGCTTTGCACCTGTACCGATCGAACCAAGTGCCGACGACACCGCCTATCTCCTGGTGGCCTTCACTCCCAATAACAACAACCGGAATTCCGCAGGTTTCAGGCGCAAGCCAATTCAAATCGGCCCTGCCATCCACAAAGAGTCTCCATCCTGGTCCGGAGATTTCATCCATCAATGTCAGGCCATTCGGGCTCATGACCCAAGGCTGGGGAAACAGCGTTCCTGCTGCAGGCCCCCTCTCAGAACATATGAGGCCGGTCTCAAGCGGGGGGACTATTTCCTGGCGCGTAGCCACAAACGCACTCCCTCCCCCGCGGGCAAGCAGCCGTTCATCCCGCTGCCTTGCGGCCTCAGGGTTCCGTTCGCAGATGGCCGAACCGATCTCTTTGATCCGCCCAGTGAGAGTGGAGACGTGTTGCTTGCGTTCTTCGCCGTATGTGTCGAGTAGCGTGTCGCGAGATCTGCCGCGCAGAACGGACACAAGCTTCCAGCAGAGGTTGGTCACATCGCGCACTCCCTGGCACATTCCCTGTCCTATAAATGGAGGCTGCTGATGCGCTGCATCGCCGGCCAGAAACGCGTTGCCTTTCCGCCACCGTTCCGCGACTAATGCATGGAACCGATAACTGCTGGCTCGCCACAGCCTGCCGTCGGCCGGTTCGATCCATCGTGACAGCAGGTCCCAGACTCTCTCTTCTTGCTCCATCAACCGCGGATCCTCACCGGGGTTTAGCATGATTTCCCAGCGACGGTGATTTCCAGGCCCAATGATGAACGTGTAGGGGCGCGCCGGATCACAATATTGTGCGCAGGCCTGTGGTAGCTTGGCGAGAGCGCCGTCATTGACGACGAGATCAACAACGAGCCAAGGTTCATCGAATCCGAGGTCCTCAAGAGGGATGTCGAGCAGCCGCCTTATCGTGCTTGATGCTCCGTCGCAGCCGATTACGTGCACCGCCGTACGAGTCTCGATATTTCCCGCTTCGTCTTGGACGCGGAGGGCGACGCTCCCTTCCTCCCGATTTAGCGCAACTACTTCCAAACCAAGTTTGACAGTCACCGATGGATGCCCCTGCACGCGCTCACGCACAATGGCTTCCACCGGCGGTTGAGTAAAAACCACGTTCGGTAGATAGCCCAACGGGTGCGGCGGAGGCATAACATCAATGCGGCGGATTAGCTGGCCAGCGGCCCCATAATGTTCTGAAGCTCCAAACGGGGCCGTATGCGGAAGAACTTGCTCTATGACTCCAATGTTCTGAAACACACGCAGGATCTCGTGATCCAGAGCGACCGCGCGTGGAATGTCCCATATTGTTCGGCTCTTTTCCACCACGAGCGTCTTCACGCCCGCCTGACCTAACCAGCATGCGGCGATTGCTCCAACGGGACCATAACCCACGATTGCCACTTCGAATTCGGGTTCCTCATTCATCCTTGAGCCGCATCTTTTGAGATAGGCGAAGCAAACCGAATTGCAAGCTGCGCTTTCTTCACATTTTCGGTCTTGGGCGGAGCAATGCCCCAATGGTCGGTACGACCGCGCGGCCAAACCCAGTACTCGGGGCCATGAGACACATACCCATCGTCAACTTGCAGGACCTCCGCTGTGAACTCGATCACGAATCCAAATGGATCAATGAAGTAAGCGAAGATGTTATTACCGGGGCCGTGGCGACCAACTCCCCAACCAATCGGAAAGCCTGCATCGATGATGCGGCCGGAGCCGCGCATTACCGACTCCCATTCCGGCATCATGAACGCGATGTGGTTCAGCCCATCGACGCCGGAGTCGGCGAGGACTACCGCATGATGATCCGAATTACAACGAAGGAAGGCCATAGCCCTCGATCGATCTGTCAGTGCAAACCCCAGCACATCCTGAAAGAATCGAGATGTCGCTTCGATATTGTTGCAGTTGAGGTTGACATGAGAAATCCGCAATGGCATCGACGCTTGTTCTTTCCAGTCGTGATAAATGGCATCACCATGGTGGAAGCGAAGAATGAAACCCTCGGGCGTAGCGATCTTGAGGACCACTCCTCCATCCGGTTCGGGGTTTGATAGTGTCGGTGCAATCAACCTCCCGCCAGCCTGACCTACCGCCTCCGCGATGCGACCAAGACACTCCTCAGACTTCACACGAAAGCTTACCGAAAGAACCTCAGCGGACGAGTGCGGGTGGAGCGCAAGAACATGATGGTCGCTTCCAGTGGCCCGCAAGTACACGACTTCACCGTAGCGGGCGCACACACGCAGCCCCCACGTCTCCTTATAAAATGCTTCAGCGCGAGCCAGATCGGGGACGCCGAACTCCACGCTTCGAATTGCAGTGATGGGGAAATCACCCATGCGGTTACTCCGGCCCAAGCGTCTTCAGCGATGCCCTTCTTCGAAATCCAACTATGCTAACTCGCGGAATCTGATTCGTCTGCAATACCATTGCGCAGAATTCCGATTCCATCGATTTCGACTTCAACCACATCGCCAGGATTCATCCAGAGAGGCGGAGTCCGTTTTACACCCACCCCCCCCGGTGTGCCCGTAACGATCACGTCTCCAGGTACGAGCGGGTTGAAGGTCGAACAGTATTCAACCAAAGTTGGAAGGTCGAAGATCATGTCGCCGAGTTTCGCTTGCTGCACCATCTCGCCGTTAAGCCGCGTCATGATTCCCCGCATCGCCAAATCGCTCAGCTCATCCGGCGTCACCATCCATGGGCCAAAACCACCAGTTTTAGGAAAGTTCTTGCCCGGCGTAAATTGGTGCGTATGATGCTGCCAATCGCGCACACTGCCGTCGTTGTAGCACGCAAATCCAGCAATGTGTTCCAATGCCCGGTCTCTTGCGATATACCTCCCAGGCTTCCCG
>JANXQR010000857.1 GCA_025353435.1 Acidobacteriota bacterium
CCGCCCGACCCCAACAACCCTGCCGTAACCAATGCGAACACCGCACTGGGAAAACGCTTCTACTTCCTCAAGTTTTTCCTGCCCTTCCTGCGGCAGCGTTTAGCTCATCGGTTGATTGTCAGCAACCTGTCAGGGGCGGCAGGCTTGCCGATGGATGTCACGGATATTTTATTGTCCGACATATTGTGGGTTGGGGCACCTATGCAACCAGCCATCGACGTGCTGGAGCAAATTCATCAGAAACCCGCAGCGAGTGGCAGCGATTGGAAAGGCTACCTGATTCCGACAGTAGACGGTGCCTACACCTTTGCCGCGACCAGTCTGGTTGACGACAAGCAACCACCAGACATGGTGATTGATGGCCAGTCGATACCGTTTACTGTGCAACAGCTAGACCCGACCAATGTTTGGTTCACTGGCCCCGTGAGCCCGCAAGTACTAAAGAGCGGGCAGCTGTATTGGCTGGAGGTGAAAGGTCAGCTTGCCACAGACTTGCAATGGAAGACCTCGTCCTCGCCCAAGGCGCTTATCCCTGCCTCGGCCTTGTTGCCAGATTATTCGTCAAGCGGCATAAAGGATGTATTTATCGAGTTGTATAAGGCCGCGCTGGTCGTCAACGGCTTTAACCTAACGGTCGACGAAGTGAGCTACTTGAAAGGCCACGCCACAGACTTCGATGGCTTCGACTTCAATGCGGTCACGCTGCAACACTTCCGCCGCTTGCAGGCCTACACAAGCCTGCGCGACAAATTGCCAAAAACCGAAACCAGCTTGTTGGATCTGTTTCAGTGGGCAAACAAGCCGCATGGGACCAGGACGCTGAGCGAGGAAATCGCCGCAGCAACGCAATGGGAGTCGGGTGACATCGCAAAGCTGATCGCGCCGGAACATTTCGATCTCAATCGCCCCGCCGCATTCCGCAACGAAGTCAACCTGCTTAAGCTGCAAAACGCGCTACAAGTAGCCGGGAAGATCGGCACCGATATTGACCGGCTGTTCGCCTGGGCTAACCCCTTGTCCAAATTCTCAATCTGCCACCAAATCGCGGAAGACATCCGCGCCAATTTGCGCGCCCGTTACGACCAGGAGGATTGGGAGCAAGTCGTTAAGCCTTTGAACGACCAACTCCGCGAAGACCAGAAACAGGCGCTGATCAGCTACCTGCTCGTGCAGCAGGACCTGATCGACTGGGGCGTAGTGGATGCCGACAGCCTATTTGAGTTTTTCCTCATCGACGTGCAGATGGATGCCTGTATGGAAACGTCTCGCATCAAGCAGGCGATCTCGACCGTGCAGTTGTTTGTGCAGCGCTGTCTACTGGGTTTGGAAGATCGGGAGCAGGGCGGTGTTCAGATCGGCGTACCTAACGACGCCCTCGACCGCGATCGCTGGGAATGGATGCAGAAATACCGCGTCTGGGAAGCCAACCGCAAGGTCTTCCTCTACCCGGAAAACTGGATCAAGTCCGAATTGCGCGACGACAAAAGCCCGTTCTACAAGGAGCTGGAATCGGAATTTCTGCAAAAGGACATCAACACGCAGACGGTTGAGGACGCGTTGAAGAGCTACCTGTTCAAGGTTGATGAGGTTGCGAATCTGAAGGTCGTTGGACTATTCCGTGAGCAAGAACTTGGCACCGATGGAAAGCAGGTAGATGTGAAGCTCCATGTCTTCGGTCGGACACGGAATGCACCGTATGTTTTCTATTACCGATATTACACGATAACGGAGACGAACTGGTATTCCTGGGAAAAAATGCAGGTCGATGTTCCTAGTTACGATGTTGAGGATGATAAGGGAGAGATTACGGCAAACGGGACGTACTTGATTCCTGTTGTTTGGAATAAACGGCAGTTGGCATTTTTCCCTCTGTTCGTCAAAAAGACCGTCCCAGTAAAACTACGGGCTGAAATTGATCCGAGCAAGAATATACCGGTTAGTCCACCTACGTATAAGTGGGAAATTAGAATGGCGTGGAGTGAGTATCGCAATGGGAAGTGGACCCAGAAGCAAGTCACAGCAGATCCTGTATATGATTCATCTGATGTTCCTGCTCCATTTCCAGATATAGATACGTATGAATTTATACCTAGAATCATCACGGGCGCCAATGCGAAAATTGTAATCGATATTTACCGGACTAGTCCAGCTATCGGTGCATTCCATTTTTCGGGCAGTCAGCTTTCAAGTGGCCCGGCGTTGATCGATCCTAAATCACCGTCCATCGATACTTCCTTTCATTACAGAATAAGGTTAAGCATAGGTGTTGCAAATCCCCCCGAAGAGATTCACTCGTTACAAACGGACGGCACTAACCCACCGGCCGTACTTGCTATCGAGCCGTATTTTTCCGAGCCATCGACAGTCGGAGTAATAAAACCCTTGGAGTCGCGTGCAACAGTTCATAGTAACGGGACCGAGTTGAGCTTTTACCATCCGTTTGCCCACGACCTAATAGGAACCTTGGCGGTGGACGGACTGGACAATCTGTTCGATTACTATGCCAACAAAATATCAGACAAAGTTGATGCCTTCGGCGGCGTTGCCGCACCAGTTGTTTATCATGAGTTAAGTAGGCCCAACTCACTTTATAATTGGGAACCTGCCTTCCATGCACCAATGTACATGGCCTGTCGGGCACTCGAGTCGAAGAACTTTGATTTAGCACTGAGAATGTGTCATTACGTTCTAAACCCCTATGCAAAAGGCAAAGGACCACATGACGACAAGCGCTTTTGGCAGTTCCCACCGTTCAAGGAAATCGATGCAACAAATGCCTTGGAGAAGTTGTTTCTGGAATTGCAACCGAACCAACCGAACACGCAGATCAATGAATGGCGTGACAAACCATTTCAGCCGCATGTAGTAGCCCGCTCGCGTCCATCTGCCTACATGAAGTGGGTGGCGATGAAATATATCGAGATCTTGATTGCCTACGGCGACCATTATTTCCGCCAGAACACCTTGGAAACCATCCCGCTTGCCATTCAATGCTATGTCCTCGCCTCTCATTCTTACGGTCCGCACGGACAGAAAATCCCTAAACGTGGAAAGATTCTGCCTCAGACATATAACTCATTGTTAGACAAGTGGGACGCATTCAGCAACGCAATGGTGGAACTAGAGCTGGCGTTTCCGTTCAGCAACCAAACGCCCTTACCAAGTGGTGAGAGCAACGGGGTCGTGGGGCTGGCCAATATCTTCGGCTTTGCGAGCACGCTCTATTTCTGCATTCCTGACAATCC
>JANXQR010000863.1 GCA_025353435.1 Acidobacteriota bacterium
GTTGGCTGTCTTGATCGGAGATTGATAGATCGGAAGCGCCATCCCCGCACATCTTGGAAGGATTTGGTTTCTTGGACTCGCCCGAAAGTATGGCTAATCCCGCGGTTCACGGCGCCGCTGCTCCGTCTAGCGGTGTCGACCGCATTGGTGGCACCGGGGAGATGGCGGACCGTATTCGCCGCTTTGACTGGGAAAACACCTCCTTGGGACCCATTCCAGGGTGGCCTGACGCCCTGGTGGTCTTGGTCAATACCATCCTCGCCAACCAACTGCAGATGTTTCTTTTCTGGGGAGAAGATCTTCTCCAGTTCTACAACGACGAATCCATCTCAATCCTGGGCGCAGATAAACATCCGCGCACCTTGGGACAGCCCGCCAGCGAGTGCTGGGCGGAGATCTGGGCGACTACGGGTCCTCAAATTCAGAGCGCATGGGAAGGACATGCGATCCGAAATGAAGACCAATTCACACCGATATTCCGCTCAGGAAAGGTAGACGAAGCCTAGTTTACCTATTGTTATAGTCCGGCCAGGGATTCCCAAGGTGTCATACGAGGTGTCCTGGTCACGACCTTGGAGACCACCCGTCGTGTGCTGGCCGAACGCGCGCATGAGAGCGAGCGCACCCGCCTATTGTCTCTCTTCCAGCAGTCACCGGCTTTTTTCGCCGTGCTGCGCGGCCCCACACACATCTTTGAAATGGCGAATGAGCCATATTTACGTCTCGTCGGCGGCCGCGAAGTGCTGGGAAAATCATTTGCCGAAGCCATTCCGGAGGCCGACCAACAAGGCTATCTACAGATCCTCGACTCAGTCCTCAAAACCGGGACCCCGTTCATTGGTCAGGATCTACGCTTCACCCCTCGCGAAGACGGTGAGCCCGGTTCGAACCTCTATCTCGATTTTGTAAATCAGCCATGGCGCGAAGCTGATGGCACAATCTCTGGAATCATCGTCCTCGGTGTGGACGTTACCGAACGGCGCCGCGCCGCTGAAACTCTCCTGAGAACAGAATCCCGGGCCGCAAACGTGCTCGAAAGCATGACAGACGGCCTTCACTTGGTAGATTCCGAGGGACGGTTTACCAAGTTCAATGCAGCGGGCAGGGCAATCTATGCAGCACAAGGAATCGACGCGGATGCCCTGATTGGCCTTCCCGTGCTAACGGCTCTTCCAGAGTTTCGCAATACTTCTATCGGCGAGAGCTTATTCACCACTCTGCACCAGCGCCGCCCAACCACTATCGAAAGCTTCTACGAACCGTGGGACAGGTGGTTCTGGGTGCGCAACTTTCCCACCTCTGACGGTGGAGTGGCAACCTTCTTTCTCGACATTACTGAGCGCAAGCGGACCCAGGTGCTTTTGAATGAACAGCAGGAGCGTTTCGCATTCGCGACGGACGCCTCGCAGATTGGGTACTGGTTCTGCGACTTGCCGTTCGACAAACTGATCTGGGATGAGCGCGTCAAGGAGCATTTCTGGCTGCCACCGGACGCCTACGTCGACATCAATCTCTTCTTCAACTGTATTCATCCCGATGATCGGGATCGTACTCGCCAGGGCATCGAGAACTCAATCTCCAACCATGAGCGATACGATATCGAATATCGGACCATTGCTTCGGACGGAAGACAGAAATGGATCCGTGCGATCGGCCGCACCGCTTATCACGAAAATGGCACACCGATTCGTTTCGACGGGGTGACCCAGGACATCACTGCACTCAAGGCGGCGCGCGAGTCCCTCGATGACGAACGCCGGCGCCTTGCCGCGGTATTTGACAACGTGCCAGTCGGATTGATGTTCACCACGGCGAATGGACAAGTTATCAACATCAATCCGCTGACGAAGCAGATCCTCGGTCGACCCGTGGAGGCCTCTGCCAATCAGATTTCATGGAATTGGGTGGCATTCCACCCCGATGGCCGCCGGCTGGACAAGGCGGAGCACCCCCTCGCTCTGTCGCTGGCCGATGGAGAGATTCATTCGAGCCAGTTTCTCTTCGAGCGCGAAGACGGCTCGAGGATCTGGATCGAAGAGACATGCGCACCCATTCGCGACGCGCAGGGAGCCATCGCAGGCGCGGTGATTGCGATTGCCGATATCGATGCGCGCAAGCGCGCCGAAGAAGCACTGATCCGTAGTGAGAAATTGGCCCTGGTTGGCCGGATGGCTTCCTCAATTTCGCACGAAATCAACAACCCGCTCGCGGCTGTTACCAATCTCCTGTACCTGATCCAGACCAACACCAGCGATGAATTGGCGGCCCGTTACAGCGAGTCCGCTCAGAAGGAGCTGGCCAGGGTGTCGCACATTGTTACCCACACTCTTCGCTTCAACCGCCAACCGTCCGGGATGACGCGGGAGAAGGTGTCGGACCTGCTCGAATCGGCGCTCACCCTATACGAACTGCGGCTAAATAACTCGAACGTCCAGGTGCGGCGCCACTACCGAGACTCAATCCAGCTGCATTGCTTTGGCTCCGAACTCCGTCAGGTGTTCGCAAACATGGTTGGGAATTCGTTCGATGCCACCAGGCGAGGCGGAACACTCCTGGTGAAAAGCCGCGATCAGATCAACTGGCGCACCGGCGAAAACGGTGTCCGAGTAATCATCGCTGACACCGGGGCCGGGATGAATGGCAACACGCGCAAAAGAATATTTGAGCCCTTCTTCACCACCAAAGGCGACAATGGCACCGGACTGGGGTTATGGATCAGCCGAGAAATCCTGACTAAACATCGTGCCTCGATTCATTTGAAGACCCGGCACACACCTGCGCCGAGCGGCACAATCTTCTCCATCTGGCTGCCGGCCGAATTGGGGCGCGATCCTCGGAGCTGAGTCTTCACCAACACCGGTTGCTGAGAGTGCCCCCGGTCCCTCGCATTTGGGGACCGAGGATGACCAATGACTTAGGGCTCGCGCCTGATGCCCGCAGTGCCCCCATTTGGCCCTCCCAAAAAAGTTGTCAAGTGCCCAACCTGTGGAAAACGTTGCAACCGATACAAAATAAAGCGAAAAGATATATTTGAAGGCCATTATCCCCGCACGTCAAGTAGTA
>JANXQR010000870.1 GCA_025353435.1 Acidobacteriota bacterium
GATTGGGGCCTTACCCGACTGCCCGTTCACCACCAAGTCAGGGTTGTGATTCGCATGAGCGAAATCCTTGATGGTCCAATCCATGCGCGCTGCAAAGTCATTCTGATACGCCTCGCGCCAGCGCCAGATGGTCGCTTGATCTGAAACGTGCTCCAGTCCATCGCTACCGGTCACGCGATCCTGTGAGGTTTCGCGGGTGAACTCGTCTCCACCTTGAGTCCAGATGGCATGGGTCTCTCCGTACGGTTGCCGATAGAAATAACGGCCGCCCCATCCGCCCCAATCCGGACGACGCCACGAGTTCAACCCGTTGTCAGTTAGGCCCAGATAGGACGGCGTATCTCCCTCCATGATGAACAGGAAGCGCGGATACATTTTGCCCAACGGGCCCTTGTCGCGAATGTTGGCCTGCAACCATTCGTTGGTTACAAGGCTGGTGTCAGCGCCCGCACCATTGCGGTAGAAAACGTCGCCGCTGATGCCGGTCCAGGTCGCGTAATAGTACTCTTCTCCGTTGGACGGGCTTGGTTTCACAACGTACGAGAGGGTGGGGAATTCGCGTCGGATCCATGGCCCCGCATCATCCTGATCAGAGATGGACGAGATGCGCAGCCGCGCCACCATTCGTTCCATGTCACCAGCCGTGTGTCTCGCCCGCAGGTCGATCAGTACCTGCGCCAGCGTATTCACTCCGCCCCATAAGCAAATCCACAGCGGCCTCGCATCCTCGCGCTCGATCGCTTTCGCGAGCGCATGGGAACCGGGCGATTCATGTCCGGGCCCTGTCGCGGCCATGCCATAGGCGGGCTGCCCGGCATAGATTCGCTGGTCCAGTTCCTCTGCTGTGGGCCAGCCCTGTGCATGCAAAAGCAGGTTCGACCGAACCTGGCCATATACCTTCACGATGGCGTGCATGGTCTCCGGGTGGGTTGCCGTCTTTTGCCATGTCGAGGTGGAGGCGATCAACGCTTCGAGGTCCAACTCATTTGAGTACAACAAAAGCCGCACAAACGACATCTGATCGTCTGGCTCATTGCCTATGTCGCTGATTACAACCACGCGCGGATGCCCGGCAAATGTGTCAACCGCGGGAGGCTGCGGGCCTGCCTGAGCTTGGATAGCGTGGGCCGCAATTCCAATGAGGAATATTCCGAGAAGGCCCGCTGCCACACGGCCCTTTTTCCAAAGCCACAGATTGTTTCTCATTTTTTCCTCCGTTTGGAAGGAACTGTTCGCCTGGCACGCAATCAAGTTGACTTCTTCAATTGACAGGGCAAGAGGGCAAGTTCATAGTGAGATTACAACATCATGCATATACGCATAAATATGCACTCAGGAGGACCGAAGTGATCGACTCGAAGGCCGCCGGGGCTGGCACCTCCATCGCAGCAACTGCTGAGGAGCTTAAGCGGCTTGCCAATGAAATTCGATTCAGTGCAATGACCATGACCCACCACTCGAAACTAGGTCACACTGGCGGAGACCTGTCGGCTTCGGACATTCTGGCTGCCCTTTATCTCGGTGGTGTACTACGTGTTGATCCCACCGTACCGGACTGGTCGCAGCGGGACCGCTTCATCATGAGCAAGGGACACTGCTCCGGTGCCTTCTACTCGGCGCTTGCATTCAGTGGCTTCTTTCCGCGAAGCATACTTAAGACCTACATGGACCCACTCTCCATGCTCAATGGTCACCCGGACCGCAACAAGCTCCCCGGAGTCGAAGCCAACACCGGCCCCCTCGGCCACGGACTCCCCATCGCCGTGGGTTGTGCCTTGGCGGCCCGGATGCGCGGAGAGTCATGGCGTACGTACGTACTTACTGGCGATGGAGAACTGAACGAAGGTTCAAATTGGGAGGCGGCAATGACCGCCCATCAGTATGGTCTCGACAGTCTCGTCGTGATGGTCGACTTAAATCGAATTCAGCAGGGCGATTTCACTGAGAAGATTATCCGCATGGATCCTATGGGCGCGAAGTGGGAGGCCTTTGGTTTTGCGGTGGAGGAAGTGAATGGCCATGACCCCGCGGCCCTCCTCGACTGTTTTGCACGGCTCCCCTTTGAGCCCGGCAAACCCAACTGCATCCTCGCCAACACAATCAAGGGCAAGGGCATCTCCTTTGCCGAAAATAATCCGGCCTGGCATCATGGCGTACCAACAAGCGAGCAGCTTGCCCAGGCCGCGCAGGAACTCGGCGTGGAAGTCCGATGAGCGCTGCTTCCGTCCACCCGGCCCAGCCGCAGCTCTACGACTGCCGTGACGCATTCTCTCAGGTGCTTGAGGTCATGGCTACTGCAGACTCGCATGTGTGCACCGTGGTCAGCGATTCAGTCTCGTCCTCAAAGCTGAAATCTTTCAGCCAGAAATATCCCGACCGTTTTGTGAACGTCGGCATCGCCGAACAGAATCTCATCGGAGTGGCGGCTGGGTTGGCGAACGGCGGCATGATCCCTTATGCTTGCGCCGCATCGTGCTTCATTACCGCGCGTGCCATGGAACAGATCAAAGTCGATCTCGGCTATTCGAAGTCAAACGTCCGGCTCTGCGGGATGTCCTCCGGCATGGCCTATGGGGAACTGGGTCCGACGCACCACTCCATTGAGGATCTTGCGTGGACCCGCATTATTCCGAACCTGGCGGTTGTGGTTCCGGCCGACCCCGTCGAAACCGCGTCCGCTATGCATTACTCGCTGACACACCAAGGGCCGATGTTTATGCGGATTAGCCGGATGCCTGTTCGCGCCGTGCACGGCGACGATTTCAAGTTCACTCTGGGCAAGGCGAACATCCTTCGTCAAGGTAATGACGTCACACTTATGGCTCTCGGAGTGATGGTGTCGCGCTCCCTCGATGCGGCCAACTCCCTCGCTCAGTTCGGCATTCATGCCCGCGTCGTGAACATGAGCAGTCTCAGCCCGATTGATGTGGACGCCGTCCTTGACGCGGCCCGCACGACGCAAGGTATTGTCACTGCAGAAGAGGCGCTTACATCTGGCGGTCTCGGCGGAGCGGTCGCAGAAATTCTCGCCGTACACCATCCTGCGCCCATGCGAATTTTGGGGGTGCCAGGCGTGTTTGCGCCAACTGGATCAGCGGAGTTTCTGTTGCAACACTTCGGCCTCACTGCCCAAGGGATTCACAACGCGGCCCTCGACCTCTTGAAGGAGAAGTAGCAAATGCGTTCCGGCTTGATCCTGTCGATTGATCAAGGTACGACGAACACCAAAGCGCTGCTCGTGGGCAGGTGGGGCAGTTCTGTTTTTCGAGCGTCGGCTCCGGTAGGGTTGCTGCATTCTGCCTCTGGCCGCGTCGAGCAGGATCCACAACTCTTGTGGGACTCGGTCCTCACGGCCATCGCCGAATGCGTTCAATTCGCCACCGGCTCCGGACAATCCATCGAGGCTCTCGCCATCTCCAATCAGCGCGAAACCGCAGTGGCGTGGGACACAGAATCCGGCCTGCCCGTCGCCAACGCCATCAGCTGGCAATGCGGCCGTTCTTCTGACATTTGCCGACGCCTCGAGCCCCACGCGCAAGGCATCCGCGCTGCGACCGGCCTTCCCCTGGCCACCCTCATCAGCGCTGGCAAATGGACATGGCTACTCGAGAACAATCCGAAAGCGCAGTCATTGCTCCAGTCCGGCTCCCTGCGTCTCGGTACCGTCGACAGCTGGATCATCCATCGCTTAACCGCCGGCACCGTCCACGCAACAGATCTCACCAACGCATCGCGAACAGGCTTGCTGAGCCTCGCGAACCTTGCATGGGACGGTGAAATGTTGCGTCTTTTCGGAATCCCTGTCGAAGCCATGCCTAAGCTTCAGGACTCCTCTGGTCACTTCGGAACCTGCATTGGAATTCCAGGCCTGGGGGGTGCGCCCATCCTTGCTTCTATTGGAGACTCACATGCCGCCATGTTTGGCCACGGCCGATTCGGCTCCGGCGCAGTCAAGGCAACCTACGGCACCGGATCCTCACTGATGGCAATCACTCCAGAGTTGGCACGAGATACACACACGATGGCTCGCACCATCGCATGGTCAATTGCCAGCAAACCGCAGTTTGCGCTTGAAGGCAATATCGCCATGGCTGGCGCTGCTCTTCAGTGGGTTGGTGAATTTCTCCAACTGGCTCATCCCGCATCGCAAGCAGCCTCGCTCGCTGCGACAGTAGCAGACTCGGCAGGCGTGTATTTTGTCCCTGCCATGGTTGGACTTGGTGCTCCCTACTGGGACGCATCTGCGCGCGGAACGATCGGCGGGCTGGGCCGCTCACACACGGCCGCGCACCTGGCTCGCGCCGCCGTTGATGCCATTGCTTACCAGGTCGCAGACGTCTTCAGTTCCATGGAGCAGGCCAGCGGCATCCAATTTTCCGCACTCCACGCCGACGGCGGAGCCACACGCAACAGCGCCCTCATGCAGTTCCAGACAGACATCCTTGACCGACCTGTACTCCGCTCCGTGCAGGAAGACCTTTCCGCAATCGGAGCCGCCTGGCTCGCTGGCCTCGCCCTCGGCTGGTGGAGGGACCTCTCCGAAGTTGCCGCCCTCCCGAACGCCGCCGACCGGTTCTCCCCCACCATGGATCGTGCGGACCGAATCAGGCACCTTGGCGGCTGGAAGACCGCCGTTGCCCGCGCACGGCTTCATCTGGAGAACGGATTGTGAATGATTCCCGCGTCCTGCTTGAAGCGCGCGCCATCACCCGTCGCTATCCAGGCACAGTTGCCCTCGATAATGTGACTTTCCGTGTGCATCGCAATCAGGTCAATGTACTCATAGGGGAAAATGGCGCCGGCAAGTCCACCCTGATGCGTATCCTCGCCGGAGTTGAAACGGCTGACTCCGGCGAACTCCTGCTCGATGGCGTTTCCATCCGCGTTCGCTCTCCCCGTGAAGCTGCGGATAACGGCATCAGCATCGTCCACCAGGAACTTTCCGTGCTCTCCAATCTAGATATCAGTGAGAACGTCTTTGTGGGCCGGGAGCCAGTCAAGGGCGCCGTCCTACTCAATCGCCCAGTAGAAGACGATCGCACCACTCAGGCACTCATCGCCCTGCGCAAGCCCATGCCGGTGCGCACCAAGGCATCGCAGCTTTCCCTTGGATGCCGCCAGATCGTCGAAGTCGCACGCACCCTCGATCAGGGCGCGCGTATTCTCATCCTCGATGAGCCCACTTCGGCTCTATCGTCTGCGGAGACCGAGTCCCTCTTCAAAGTGATCGAAGACCTGAAGCGCTCCGGCGTCACCATCATCTATATTTCCCATCGTCTTCATGAGCTACTTCACCTCGGCGACTGGTTCACCGTCCTCCGTTCGGGCCGCATCGTTGGACAAGCGACTCGCTCGGAAGTTTCTCGCGGATGGATCGTCGAACGAATGTCAGGACGGGCAATCAGCGAAGCTCTCCCCTTTCGACCTGCCATCGCTGATGCGGCCGTTCTCGTCCTGGCTGAGGACATCACCTTGGATTCGTCCGGCCTTGATGAGGCGGCACAAGCTCCTTTACACGGTGTCAGCTTCACTCTCCATTGCAGCGAAATTCTCGGCATCTACGGCCTTCTCGGCGCCGGCAGAACTGAGCTCCTCGAATCGCTCGCAGGCGCTCGTCGGCTGAGCGCTGGGACACTCAAGCTGAACGGCAAAGCGGTCAACCTCATCAGCGTGTCTGCCGCCGCGGAGCAGGGAGTTGTCCTCGTACCAGAAGACCGCCAGCGCGATGGTCTCTTCCCGGAAATGTCCATTATTGAAAACATCGCCATCGGCGCCTTGAACGGTTTCTTCCTTTCGCGCCTGCAGCAAATGGCACGCGTCCGCTCACTCGTAAAAGAGCTCAACATCGTTTCCCGCGATCTGGAACTCCCCGTTACATCCCTTTCCGGAGGCAACCAGCAAAAGGTTCTCATCGCTCGCTGCCTCATGCGCAACCCGTCGCTTCTGTTGCTCGACGAACCCACTCGCGGCGTGGATGTAAGCGCCAAGGCTGAGATCTATGCCATCCTGCGCCGCCTGGCCGACCAAGGCATCGGGATCATCTTCAGCTCATCTGAAATCGACGAGACCCGCACCCTCGCCGATCGCATCCTCGTTCTCTGCCAGGGCCGTATCTCCGCTGAACTCTCCCGCAGCGAACTTACCGATGAAGCACTCTTCGCCGCTGCCAGTCCGGCGGTCAACAATCAATCGATCCAGCATTCCGGAGCGCAGCTCGCATGACTTCCTCAAACCCCTCACGGCATCGCACTAACCATTTCGCCCAGTCCGCCGTGCGAGCTCTCCTGTTTGCGCTGCGAGCCCGAGCAGTCGTTGTCCTTGTCGCACTCCTCATCTTGTTTTCCGTGCTTGCCCCTTCGTTTCTCAGTGCCAACAACTTGTCCATCCTCGCGAAGCACGTCGCCATCTCCGCCATTCTTGCTATTGGCATGACATTCGTTGTCCTTACTGGCGGCATAGATCTTTCCGTCGGCTCTGTCGCCGGCCTCGGTGGAATGGTCGCGGGGTATCTCTTAACCCAGGGCATCACGATCGGCGGAGTTGTTCGATTCCCTTCCGTCGCCCTCACAGTCATCCTCACTATTGCTGCGTGCCTCGTAGTCGGTGCGGGCAACGGCTGGCTCGTAGCAAAGGCCGCGGTCGCCCCATTCATAGCCACCCTTGGCACTCTCTACATCGCTCGCGGTGCTGCCTTGCTCCTCTCGAATGGAAAGACCTTCCCCAACCTCGCCGGTCAATCCACGCGCGGCAATCTGGGCTTTCCCGCACTTGGGCAGAGCTTCCTCCTTGGCCTACCGCTACCCGTCTGGATCATGCTCGCGCTCTTCGCCATCGCATTTGTCATTGCCGTTAAGACACCGCTCGGCCGCCACATTTACGCCGTTGGCGGCAACGAGCGCGCCGCCCGCCTCGCCGGAATCCGCGTGCCCCGCGTAAAGATCTTTACCTACCTTGCGTCATCTCTTTGTGCTGCTCTCGTTGGACTCATCATCGCCTCGCAGCTTGAAGCCGCCCACCCGGCTACAGGAGAGAGCTTCGAACTCAATGCCATTGCCGCGGTAGTGCTCGGCGGAACATCGCTGATGGGTGGACGCGGCTCCATCACCGGCTCACTCATTGGCGCCTTCGTGATCGGTGTCCTTTCGGACGGACTTGTCATGCTTGGCGTCTCAGAGTTCTGGCAAATGGTCATCAAGGGTGCAGTCATCGTCCTCGCGGTCGCCGTCGATCAACTCCAATCGCGCCTCCAGGCACGCTTCCTGCCCTACCTTCAAATCGCCGCCGCGGAGGGAACCGGACAGTGACACACGCCCTTCGGATCTCGGGGCTTGCAGGCGCCGCACTTTTGCTGCTGGCCGCCTCGGCTTGCCACCGCGGAGATCTCTCGCGACCTCTCATTGTCATCATCGTTCCGTCGCAAGACAACCCCTACTTCAAAGCGGAGGCTGACTCCGCGGCAGCGCGAGCGATCGTCCTCGGCTACCGCGTCCGCATTGATGCTCATGACGATGATGCCTATCGCCAGGACAACCTCCTCGATGGCGCCATCGCCTCCAATGCCGTGGCCATCATCCTCGACAACGCAGGAGCGGACTCCTCCATTGCCGCCGTCCGGCGCGCCACTCAGGCCGGCATTCCCTGCTTCCTCATCGATCGGGAAATCGAAGCTGACGGCATTGCCAAGGCTCAGATCATTGCCGACAACGACCAGGGCGCTCGCATCACCGCACAGGAATTTCTCCGCGCCATTGGACCTCAAGGGGGCGACTATGTGGAATTGCTGGGACGCGAATCCGACACCAATGCCCAGGTTCGAACCCACGGCTTCCACGTCGTCCTCGATGCCCACCCCTCTCTTCATCGCGTGGCCGCGCAGTCGGCAAACTGGTCCCAATCAGAGGCATTTCAAAAAACCGAAACCATCCTCCAGGCACATGCAGGTATCAGTGGCATCATCGCCGGTAACGACACCATGGCGCTCGGTGCCGCGGCTGCGGTCAAGTCCTCGGGACGCACGGACGTTGTCATCACCGGTTTTGACGGCAGCCCTGACGCCATTGCTGCAATCCGCTCAGGCAGTCTGCGCGCCACATCGCTGCAGCCGGCGGTCTTCATCTCCCGACTGGCGGTCGATGAGGCCGATCGCTTTCTCCACTCCGGCAGCACTAGTAAGCCCGAGCGACAGATCATTCCATGCGACCTGGTCACAAAGAAAAATGCCGATGACTACGGCGACTTTGAAAAGGTGAGGTAGGTCCCATGTCCATCACTCTCGGGGTCATTCTTGGCAACCGCGATTTCTTTCCCGATGCGCTCGTCTTTGAAGCGCGCCGCGACCTTATGCAAGTCTTCAGTCAACTCTCCGTCGAGCCCATCTGGCTCACTGAAGTCGATTCAAAACTCGGTGCGGTTGAGACCTGGGCCGACGCGGTCAAATGCGGCGAACTCTTCCGCGCCAGCCGCCACCGCATCGATGGCATCCTGATTTGCCTGCCCAACTTTGGAGATGAAAAGGGGATCGCCGATGCCATTCGCTTGTCCGAATTAAACGTCCCCATTCTTGTCCAGGCATGTCCTGACGACCTCGACCAATTCGGCCTCGCACGCCGTCGCGATGCTTATTGCGGAAAAATCTCCGTCTGCAACAATCTGCGCCAGTATGGTTACAAATTCACCCTCACCCGCAATCACACTACAGACTTGTTGTCCCCGGCATTCAGCCACGAACTCACCAATTTCTTCGCTGTCTGTCGCGTCGTGCGCGGCATGCGCCGTGTGCGCATCGGCGCTGTCGGCGCCCGCCCCAACGCTTTCAACACCACCCGCTACAGCGAAAAACTCCTCGAAGCTGCGGGCGTCTCAGTCAACACCATTGACCTTTCGGAGGTATTCGGAAGCGCCGCCCGCATCGCCAGTGATGATCCTCGCGTTCGGCATCGTATTGACCAGATTCGTGCGTACGCCGATAGTTCCGCCGCACCTGCGGAGTCCCTCCTGAAGATGGCAAAATTCGCACTCGTCGTCGACGACTGGATGGCCTCGCTCGGTCTCACCGCCACCGCCATCCAATGCTGGAGTTCCCTCCAGAAAAACTTCGGCGTCAACGTGTGCACCATCATGAGCATGATGTCCGAACAGATGATGCCGTCCGCCTGTGAAGTCGACATTGCCGGCGTCGTCAGCATGTTTGCCCTGCAGCTTGCCTCCGGAAGGCCCAGCGCGCTTGTTGACTGGAACAACAACTACGGCACCGACCCGGACAAATGCGTCCTGTTCCACTGCGGCAATTGGGCGAAGGATTTCCTCCCCGATATCAGGATCGGGACTGCCCCCATCCTCGGCACCATGCTTGGCGAAGAGAACACGGTCGGCGCGCTTGAGGGCCGCACACCGGCTGGTCCCATGACCTTTGGCCGCGTCAGCACCGATGACACTTCTGGAAAAATCAGAGCCTATTTCGGCGACGGCGCCTTCACTAACGATCCCCTCGACACCTTCGGTACACGTGCTGTCGCCAATATTCCCCAACTCCAAAACCTCATGCAATTCATCTGCATGAACGGCTTTGAACATCATGCAGCCATGACCTCTGGACACTGTGCGGCTCCTACGGCAGAAGCACTCGGCAAGTACCTCGGCTGGGACGTTCACTCCCACTACCAGGCATGACCATAACTTTCTACCGTCTTGGCACACATTCACTATGTCGCGATTGGACGAAATTCGATTGATGGCCAAGGTCGCCCGCATGTACTACGACCAGGGCACCCGCCAGCAGAAGATTGCGGAGCGGCTGAACATCCATCAGTCCAAGATTTCGCGCCTGCTCAAGCGCGCTCGAGAATCCAACATCGTGCGCATAAGCGTGGCTACGCCTGCCGGCGTTTTCCCGGATATCGAAGAAGCCCTCGAGAGCCGCTTTCAGCTCAAGCAGGCATTGGTCATCGACTCTGATGGAGACGATACACGCGTAGTTCGCGACCTCGGTGCTGCGGCCGCCTACTACCTTGAAAACACCATCAAGCCTGAAGGAATCATCGGCATCTCCTCATGGAGCCGTTCTCTCTTTTCCATGGTTGAATCGCTCCACCCTTCCACGGCCGGCGCGGGCGGTAAAGTGGTTCAGATCCTTGGTGGTGTCGGGAACGCGAGCGCGCACTATCAAGCCATGCTCCTCGCGCAACGGCTCGCCGGTCTCATCGGAGCCAGTCCCGTTCTTCTCCAGGCTCCCGGCGTTGTCGGGTCCGCAGAAGCAAAGGCTGTGCTTGCCAACGATCCTGCAGTGCAGGCTGCGGCCAGCCTCTTTTGCAAGCTCGACCTCGCCCTCGTTGGCATCGGTTCGCTCGAACCCTCTTCGCTGCTCGCCAGCAGTGGGAACATCTTCTCGGTAAAAGAGCGTGAACAGCTGCAGCGCGCCGGCGCCGTGGGAGACATCTGCTTCCAGTTCATCGACAAACATGGGCAATTGGTCGAATCTCAACTCATGGAGCGCGTCATTGGCATCGACCTGCCCACGCTCAAGCGAACTCCGCGCATAGTAGGAATAGCCGGCGGAGAATCCAAGCTCCCGGCAATCCTTGCTTCCCTCAAAGGCAAGTGGGTCAACGTCCTCATCACCGACCGCCCGACTGCCGAGCGCCTCATTTCGAGTCCCTTGTAGCGCGGACTAACATCCAAGATACGGCATCAAGGTAGTGACGCCGACGCTACCGACAGTCCGCATGTTTGAATCTGGAGTGTGAACTAACTTCCGATGAACACCGAGAATCCGCCGCAGTCAACGGCCGCTTCAGAGAGGGCAACCTATGAGACCAAGTCGAAGAGAATTTTTGCGAGGCACGTTGGGGCTGGCTGTCGCCGGAAACATCAAGAGTTCTGGCCCGTGGCCATTTGAACATTCGGCAAATTCGGGTACAAACTCCAGCGCGATTTATGGTTCCGGTAACCTTGGCACGTGGATCGAAGACGATTTCGGACTGCCTGCGTTTCGCTACACCATCAACCAGACAACCGATGCTCGCGCCATTACCGATGTACAGCCCGGCGTGCTAGGTGCCACAGAGCACGTGCACCAGGTGGGCAATGATCGGATCACGGCTCTCGCGTCAAACTACGGACATGTGCGAGTGCGCCAGGACGAGGGCTGCCCCAAGCTCCTCAACGATTTTGATCCTGAGATGAGCCAGTTCGGAGGCGGCCTCGGATATTTAATAAATGGCGAGGAGCTACTGAGCACACACTACGACGGCAGCAACCGCGAATTCGAACGTATTTTTGGCGTGGGCTATTACAGAAAGAAAGTGGGCGGAAAGGGCTGCTCCGTAAATCAGATCATCTCGGCGCCCTTTGGAGATGATCCCGTGTTGATTTCGCAGGTTACGATCGCGAATCATACCGGCGCAGCGGCTACTATGCGCTGGGTGGAGTACTGGGGATGCCAACCCTTCCAGTTCTCTTTCCGCGCGGCCATCGAAGGAATGGCTGGAAAGCCCACGCAGGCGGAGTGGCGCCGCGATCTGGGACGCAGGTTCGGTCATCAAGTCACGCAAATAGGCGCGGGTCGGGGACTACTCGAGTCGAAGCACTTCAACGGACGTTCAGCAGAAGAGGAGGCCGCATGGAGGCGTGGAAAGGCCGCGTTGCGGGCGGACCCGAACGGCTTTTATTCTCCAGTGAAAGATCTGAGGCCCGGAGCAGAATTCGAGAGTATCGATTTGCCGCAAACGTTCCTGGTCTCACTGGATGGAGCGGCCACTGGATTCAGTTCGAACGCCGGTTCCTTCTTCGGAGCGGGTGGTGCCGCAAATCCCGTCGGCCTTAAGGAAAGCCTGGACGGCAAACTCGATCAGAGCGGAACCCATGCCGGGCTGCTGCTGGAGCGCACAGTCCATCTCGGCCCAAAGGAGTCGCGCACGCTGAGTTTCCTCTACGGATATCTACCAGAGGGATTTTCACTCGTCTCGTTGATCGCTAAATACGAACGATCCGCAACCTCTGTGCTCGATTCCTCCACCTCTGAGTGGAAGGGACGCGGAATGCGGTTTGACGTACCCGGCGACCCCTGGATCAAGCGCGAGGCTACTTGGAACCACTATTACCTGCGAAGCAGCCTGACCTACGACGACTTCTTTGACGAACATATCTTGAACCAGAACGGCTTCTACCAGTACACGATGGGGTTCCAGGGCGCAGCGCGTGATCCCCTTCAACATTGCTTACCGTTCCTGTTCAGCGATCCGGAGATCGTCACGAGCATTCTGCGCTACACCTTGAAGGAGGTGCGCGACGACGGATCATTGCCGTATGGAATCGTGGGTCATGGCGTTGTCGCTCCCATGCTTTCCGACAATGCGAGCGATCTGCCGTTGTGGCTACTGTGGACGGCGAGCGAATATGTTCTGGCAACGCGCGACGTGGATTTTCTTAACCAGCAGATACCAGCGCTGCTGTCGGCGAAAGCCGGCCGCAAGGAAAAAGTTTCCACCCTGTTGGAACGCTGTTATCGCCATCAGGTCACGAACGTGGGAGTAGGACAGCACGGCGTGATGCGCATGCTGGTCGACGACTGGAACGATGGGCTTATCTATACCTGGGCGCATTCAGCGATGAAGGAGTGCATTGAAAGCAGTGAGAGCGTGCTGAATTCCGCGATGGCGGCATGGGTTTTTGATCAATACGCGCGCATGCTTGACTACTCCGGAAATAGAGCCGAGTTGGCTCAGGAAGTGCGCGCAAGCGCGGAACAGCATCGCAGCGCCACTCGAGCGCAGTGGAATGGGAAATGGTTCAAGCGAGCGTGGCTGGGGCCCACGCCAGGTTGGATCGGGGACTCGACGTTGTGGATCGAACCTCAACCCTGGGCCATCCTTGCGGGCGTAACCACCGACACTCAAAGCCGCGAACTGCTGCAAACGATTGACCATCTGCTTCGCATCGGTCCCCTCGGAGCCGCACAAATGAGCGACGGCCCGGATATGCGCTCGGTTGGTGGAACCAATGTCGGAACGCTCGAGTTTGGTGCTATCTGGCCCTCGCTGAATCAGACACTTGTCTGGGCCATGGCCCGCATTGATCCAGCCATGGCTTGGGATGAGTGGAAGAAAAATACGCTTGCCTGTCATGCCGAGAGTTATCCAGACACCTGGTATGGCGTTTGGAGCGGGAACGATTCATACAACTCCCCACTAAGTAAGCATCCAGGCAGCGCGGCAAATGAGCCGTTTTTCCATGGCACGGATTTCCCGGTACTAAACGTCCATGCTCATGCCTGCTCGCTGTATTCGACAAGCAAGCTTCTGGGAATTGAATTCACCGAAAACGGGATGAAGGTGAGGCCCGGTATTCCGCTGGAGGCTTACCGCTTCGATTCGCCACTCGTAGGAGTGGAGAAGTCCGATCGAGGTTACGAAGGCTGGTACGCTCCATCACGTTCCGGGGTGTGGACAGTCGAAATTACACTGGACGCAGCGGCAGCCAAGGCAATGTCATGGGTTGAGGTTGACGGCAAGCGCTCGCCGATTCAAGTGCAAGCAAATGGGTCGATCATGGTGTCGAGTTCGAGCGCACCGAACAAGCCGCTACGTTGGGCGTTGAGTTGACCTCGAGCCGGCCGGGAGCCAATCAAGTTGTGCCATCTCCGACTCGCGTGGTTAACATAGTAAAGGTCAATCCTCGCGCTTCGTTCCTGAGACGCAAGAATCTTGGCCGTCAATCCACTTAGGGAAGGATTGCGGGTATGTCCAACCAGCAGAGGAATGTCAATAGATCAAATCCTATCCGCCCGCAAACTGAAACATTGCCATGGATTCTATGACTGGATCGAACGTCATCACCAATGTCGATTGACCCGGAACTTGCCCGATATTGCGGTGCGATTAGGCAGCCTTCCCACATCCCCGTCATCCCCGCGTGATAAAAGAGGGCATGCGCACCGTGCCCATCGCTGTATTACTCCTCGCTGCAGCCTCCGTAACAGCACTGAAAGCCAAACCTAATGATGCTGATTCCGGGCTGCCGGCGCTCTCCGCGAAAACCGTCGGCATGAAGCATCTCGACGGATTACTTGCGCTTGATTGGGACGCACGAGGCGGAAAGCTCTATCTCGAGGTTCCGAATCTCGTTCCCGATGGCAGAAGTCCCGATCTGCTCTACACCAATTCATTGCCATACGGCACGGGATCGAATGACCTCGGCCTCGACCGCGGCCAGATCGACGAAGGACGCGTCGTTCGTTTCGAGCGGAGCGGACCCAAGGTGCTTCTGGTGCAACGCAATCTGGCGTTTCGATCGTCGAGTGATAGGCCGGCCGAGGCACTCGCTGTTACCCAGTCCTTCCCCGAGTCTGTACTGTGGGGATTTTCCGTAGCTGCTGAGTCGCCCGACGGCACAGTCCTCATTGATGCGACGGACTTCTTCCTCAATGATGCGCACGGAGTTACTGAGAGGTTGTCCCGCCTGAAGCAGGGGGCATATAAGGTCGACGCAACCCGGTCCACAATCGTCATGGAAGACACAAAGGCGTTTCTGAAAAACACTGCGGTTGAAGCGGAGCTGACCTTTACCTCAGACTCCCCAGCCAACGGAAGTTTCGTAAGCGACGTAGCCCCGGACGCGCATGCTATGACCCTGCGCGAGCGCACATCATTTATCGAATTGCCGCCACCGGGCTTCACCCCACGGCGCTTCAATCCACGCGCAGGCTACTTTCCTGTTTCATGGCGCGACTACACTGCTCCACTCGGCAAGCCCATCGATCAGCTCTTCATCCCGCGTCATCGCCTTGTGAAGAAGGACCCTAGTTGCACTTCCAATTGCCCTCCAGTCGCGCCCATCCAATACTATGTTGATCCAGGCGCTCCGGATCCCATCCGTACCGCTCTGCTTGAAGGCGCCCGCTGGTGGGATCAGGCCTTTCAGGCTGCGGGTTGGGCGAAGGGCACGTTTCGGGTAGACATCCTGCCCGATGGCGCTGACCCGATGGACATTCGCTATAACATCATTCAGTGGGTTCATCGCTACACCCGCGGATGGAGCTATGGAGAAGCAGTCACAGACCCGCGCACCGGCGAAATCATCAAGGGCAACGTCACGCTCGGTTCTCTTCGCGGTCGCCAGGACTTCATGATTGCTGAAGCCCTGCTGTCTCCCTACAAAGATTCGTCCTCTCAATCGAACGCGGATAGCCCCATGCTGCAAATGGTTCTGGCCCGCATACGCCAGCTTTCCGCTCACGAGACCGGCCACACGCTGGGTCTGGCGCACAACTTCGCCGCCTCCACTATCTCCCAGGGCGATAGTGTCATGGACTATCCGCATCCATACATCACCGCCGACATCAACGGGGAGATCGATGTCTCTCACGCGTATGCAGCAAACATCGGCGGATGGGATAAGGTGGCCATCGATTACGGTTACCGGCAATTTGCGCCGGACATTACTAACCAAGCAGAACAGGCTGAACTCAACAAGATTCTTGCCGACGCCGACAAGGCGGGCCAGGTGTTTCTGACGGATGAAGACGCTCGCCCGCTTGGCTCTGCGAGTCCGATCGCGCATCTTTGGGACAACGGTGCCGATCCCGCAGCCGAGCTCGACAGGGTGCTCGCAGTGCGCACGGCCGCCTTGAGGAACTTCGGAGAAAATGCGATCAAACCGGGCGCGCCAATGGCACAACTTGAGCAGACACTGGTACCGCTATATCTCTTTCACCGCTACCAGACTGAAGCCGCTATCAAGATAATCGGCGGTTTGAACTATCGCTACAACCTGCGCGGTGACGGCCTGCCCGCTCCCTCTGTGGCTGACCCCGCCGACCAGAAAAAGGCTCTTGCCGCAGTTCTCAAAACGCTGTCGCCTGAAACCCTGACTCTGCCGGAATCAATTTTACGAATCCTTCCACCCGTTCCTCCGGGGTATCCGCGCACCCGCGAGTCATTTCCTTCGCACACGGGTCTCACATTCGACCCTGTCGCAGCCGCCGAATCCGCAGCCGACCTCACACTCAATGCCCTGCTCGACCCCGCGCGCGCCAGCCGAATCATCCAGTACCACATGCGCGTTCCTGCCTCAGTTTCATTGCGTGGTCTGCTTGAAGCCGTATCTTCCACGGTCGCCACGCGAACTGAAGGCGGCCACACCATGTCGTCTGAGGTGGAACGTGCCGTCGAGTTTCGTGCTCTTGAAGCCATGCTCGCCCTGGCCGTCAACCCTGAGGCTTCAAGTCAGGCACGCGCAGTTGCGCGTTGGCATGTTAATGACCTTTTCAAACAATGGACCGGTGCTCCCGCCCTCGAAGACACCGCTGAAGCGATCCATCGCGCCGCTCTTATCAATCGCATCCAGGAATTCGAACATGACCCTGCCAAGTTCGTCCCCGCCAAATCCGTTGAAGCACCGCCGGGCATGCCCATCGGAGACGATGACAACTTCTAGACGGGATGCTGGTCGATCAGTTGTAAGTTGATATGCGTAAGTTGATATGCCACAAATTTCTTCCCAATAACTTGCGAGGGAGAGTTGGTTAACTCTCCCTCGCAAGTTCTTTCGCCCACAATTATCATGGCGAGATTAGATTAGTCCAAGCGAGCGCCGAACTATATGGCAGTTAGGGAACGACGGTTTAAAGTGGGCCAGGGAGCGACCCCCGCAGCAACCCTGAGAAACGCTCGGATATCCTCGGCTGATGCGAATTCCAATTGACCGTTCTGAGTAGCGGTAAGAACCGCGGAGATCTCTCCCTGCTTGTTGAGAAATGGCGTTCCCGGATTGCTTTTCGCAATATCCTTATCGTCATAAGACAATGAAGCGGGACCAAATGCCTTTTGATCTAACGACAGGACCGGGATTTTCAACTCTGTATGCAGATATGGAGATTCAAAATCAATGCATGCAAGGTTCAGGCCGAGAGGGTAAAACCCAATATCGCGGAACTTAGCCGGATAAGGCGTGCCATTGACTACAATATCGACCCTTTGCTTAATGTTGCTCCAGGTTTGCCGCTCCTCGTATTTCTTAATTACATCAAATGTTGTGATTACATCGCATGTGTCGTTAGGAAAGCCTGCAGCCTGCGCAATTACAACTTCTGCGTCCTTGCCATGCTTCTTTTGGTAAATATCCGTGACGGTCACGGTAATTACCTGCGAGGCAGGGGCAGGATGGACAATCGGCTTGCCTTCCTGAGCATTGACGTGCGTGGAGTTGCCAATAACTAGCAACATTCCTAAAACAGCCGTTACGGTAACACCACCGAGAATCTTCATGTCACAACCTCCGGTCAAGCGATATAAGCGAATACTTTTAAGTTGCTGGAGGTCTTACGATACGATGAACAATATTTCGCAACATTGCGGACGGTCAATCATGGCGTGCTTGCCTCCCCAACTTGCGCTGCAACAAATTACTTTAGTTTTGTGACCAGCTTCGAGCCAACGAGCGGCCCTGAGATCAGTAGTCATCACTCTTCTGTAGCTCTTGGCCATCTCACTTATCCTTCATCCTCGGTTACCACTCAGGCACAGAATCAGCGCACCTATGAACCATCACGCCTCAAATAGTCGAGGCAACTTAAGGCTTCAACTTCCAGATCTTCCCACCACCCAATTCAAATTCCGAAGCGAGTTCCGCGCGAGTCCTATTCGATGTGCCGACTAATTTGGCGTTTCAGTAACAGCAAGTTGAAGGCATCATGCGCCGTTCAAATTTAAATGGCGTTCCGACGTGCAATCACGCTGATTCGATTGGAATGGGTTTCTCGTTATTCGGTTGGCCGAAATCAAGCGTTTTTCCGAATTGTCCAAGACGACGAGCATTGTACGAGGACGTGTCAGGCGAACCACAGCCGTGTTTGGCGTGACACGAATTGAAGATTTTCCATCCGAGCAACCCATTTGTTATCAGTGGCCTACGAATGGCGCACTGCCTGCAGTTACTAAGGCGCATGGCAGTTGAGAACACCAAGCGGGGGACGCGATGAAAGAAAAAAGCCTCAACAAATGGGCACCTGTAGCGGCCGTAGCGGCGATCTTTGGACTGCACCTCGCGGCGCAGGCGCCGCAGCACAATCGCGTTATCGTGGTCAGTCTTCAAGATCGGAAGCTGGCACTGATCGAAGAAGGCCAGGTAACAAAGATTTACACCGTTGCCGTTGGCAAGCCTGCGACTCCGAGCCCCGTTGGGACATTCACGATTCAGCGTCGCGTCGCCAACCCGACCTATCACCACGAAGGCAAAACGGTAATGCCTGGTCCTGGAAATCCGGTCGGCACTCGTTGGATGGGGCTTAACGTTCCCGGCTATGGCATCCACGGAACCAACGAGCCCAAGTCCATTGGCAACGCTGCATCCCATGGCTGCATCCGCATGGCAAAGGCCGATCTTGAAGAGCTCTACAACCTTGTCGCGGTTGGAGACACGGTGGAATTGATTGGTCAGCGCAATGAAGAGACGGCCGCGTTATTCAGCGACATGGCCTCTCCAGCGCTACAACAGCCCACCGTGCTCGCTCTGAACGCGCCCTTCCAGGAACCCGCTGCAGCCGCATCGAAGGCTGATGCTACTGGGTCAGCAACGGACAACGCCGCGGCCACTCAGTAAGTGAGGCAAATCATGAACCTGCTTCTCGAAACAATGAACGGTCTAGGTGCAGTGCTGCTTCCGGTTGTGGCCGCGTTGCTGTTTGAAGAGTTCACGTTCGGTGGATTGGTCCGGCTGCTCCTGGCTCGACAGCCGCATTCCAGCAATCAAAAGGGCCACTCTCACCAACTTCGCGGAGACTCGAAATGCTCGCATTGAAGTTATTGCTCACAGCCGCGGGAGCGTTGTTGCTCGCTGCCGCATTGGCAATCCCGCTGTACTCGCTGTTTTTGCGCATCCAGACTTTGCGCAAAAGAACCGACAACCCTGAATATATCGCTGAATTCGAGCCGATCCCGTGGCACGGGCCACTGGCGCTTGCAATCGTCGCGTGCCTTCCATTTCTGATCGCCGCCAGCATCGTCGTGGTCCCCAGCGGAATGGGCGGGGTGCGCATCAGCCAAATCAACGGCACGCTACCGGGCACACTTTACCCCGGCGTACACTTCGTCTCACCGCTCATTGACACAGTGCAAATCTTCGATCTCCGTGACCATCTCTTCACCGCCGGTCTCGGTCAGGAAGGCGGCAAGCTCGCGGTGCAAAAGGCCGGACTTGACGTCCAGTCGCGCGAAGGCCTCACCATCGGTCTCGGTGTGACGGTCCGTTATCGCTTCGACCCCAATAAGCTTGCGAGCGTCGAAACCCATTTGCCGCAGCCGGCCGACAAGGAACTGGTGCCTCCTGTCGTTGCCAGCGCGTGGCGTGAACTCGCGCCTCAATACACAGTGCGTGAAATATTTTCTTCCAAGCGTGAAGAAGTACGTGCCAAGGCCTCCGGCATCATTAGCCGCAAGCTCGCAACCGATGGCATCGTGGTGGAAGAGGTGATGTTATCTGAGATTCGCCTCCCCGATGAATATGCCAAGGGACTCGAAGGGCTATTGCTAAAGGAGCAAGAAGACGATCAGCTTGAGATCCAGACCGACATTCAGCAAAAGCACGTCAAGATAGCCGAGTTGGAGGCCGAAGCCGAAGCGAAGCAAAAGGTAAAGGCTGCAGAAGGCGATGCGCAATCGAGGGTAGTCGAAGCCAAAGGGGAGGCGGACGCCATGCAATACACACTGCCGCTCAAGCAGAAACAGATTGAACAGAGCAAGCTCGAAGCCGAGGCACGCAAGGAAGCAACCATACAAAACGCTGAAGCCGATGCCGAAGCCAAGGTCATCGACAGCAAGGCCGAACTGCAGCGCCGCAACCTGTTCGCCGACGCTGAAGCAAGCCGCATTCGGCTTCTGGCCACCGCAAATGCTGAACGGATGAAGAGCGAAGCCGATCTCCTCAATCGCTCGCCGCTCCTGATCAACAAAATCATCGCTGAGCGCCTCTCCGATAAGATCCAGATGGTGATGGTGCCCTCCGACGGGAAATTCTTCTTCGCCAATGATGTGTTCAAGAATATGGCAGCCAGCCCCGTTATCAAGCAGGAAATGGACAGCGAATCGCAACCCGACGCAAAGCCAGGCCACTGAACATGGGACGGCGGACCTCCACATCGCGCCTCGATCTTCGCAACCCGCAATCGCCGCGGGATCGAGGTGCCGATTGCTCGCGGGCCGCCGCCACGAAGTCAGCTCGACAACGATATAATCCGCCCAACGAAGCTTGCGAAGAAAGAACAGGGTCATGAGGCTCTTCAGGCTATTGCTCACCCGTACGGCTGAAATGACGGCTTCGCCTTGTGCGCTGGCACTTGCCCTTGGGTTTATAGTCGCCTCCGTTGCAGAATGCGCAACTGTCAGCACTCCCTGGGACCAGCCATCGGCCACTCTCGCCGATCAGATTGCAGCAATTCTCGGACCCGGCCAGGCGCATCTCACTCTTCGCAATCTCTCCACGATCTCAAATGATGACCTCGCGGTAATTCGCCGCATTATTGAGCAAGACCTGCGCGCCCATGGCATCACCGCATCCACCGATGAAGCCGCCAACCTGCTGCGGATTACTCTGAGTGAGAACCAACACGAGCGCCTCTGGATCGCCGAAGTTATCGAGGGAACCGAAACCAAAGTGGTCATGATTCACCTCGATCTCGCGCGCCAACCCGCAACCACACCGGCCACGGGCATCACGCTCCACAAGCAGCAGATCCTGTCTACACGCGAACCGATTCTTGCCGCGCTCGAGCTCCAAAGTTACCTGGTCACGCTCGAGCCCGAACAAATTCGCATCTACGTACGCTCAACTTCAGGTTGGAGTCAACAGAGCGCATTCCCTATCCGTCCGAAGTGGCCGCTCACGCGCGATCCACGCGGTATTCTGTTTGCTACTTCAGATGACCAAGGCTTCGAGACCTACACACCAGGCGAGCATTGCGAAGGCGCTCTCTCGGCCGGAACTCCGGGCGGACAATGGGCGATCCACTGCCATGAGAGCGATGATCCCTGGCCCCTCGCAGCTCCCTCCCTGATATCCAACGCCTACACAGCGCCGCTAAAAGCCTTCTACAATTCCACGCGCGACTACTTTACCGGCGTCGTCGCACCAAGTCTAGGCATTGACCTGCCCGCGTTCTATACGACAGCGTGGCTTCCCCACGGTCCAACAACCGCGATGCTTCTTAATGGCGTCGATGGAAAACTGCAACTCGTCGAGCTCGCCGCGATCAAGCCGGTGGCCGGCGCTCGCGATTGGGGCAGCGATTTTGCCGCACTCCAATCCTCATGCGGATCCGGAACTCAGATCATCGCGTCCGGCTCCGGCCCCGCCGCGCAAGATAGTCTGCGAGCGTACGAGATACCGTCGCTTGAAGCCATTCCCGCCAGCGCACCGCTTGCCGTAGACGGTTCGGTCACGGCGCTGTGGTCACCGCCCGGCGGCAAGAGCGTCTTCGCCGTCATTCGCTCTTCGCCCCCGCAGGGCCAACCGATTGAATATGAGGTGGACCGTGTTACGGCGACTTGCAATTAGTTCCTTCATCGCCGCTCTTGCATTCGCCGCGTCGGTGTTGCCGGCCTCAGCGCGCACTCGCCCGCATTACGGGGGCACTCTGCATGTCGATACAGCAGGTGATCCGTGGCAGCGGCCCGGCGGAGTTGCGCGGCGGCTTGTCTTCGACGGGCTCACGACGGTCGATGCAGACGGCTCTGTTCGCCCTGCCCTTGCTGTCGAGTGGGAATCAGAAAACGCAAACCATCGCTGGATCTTCCATCTTCGCCCCGGCGTACACTTCCACGATGGAACTTCTCTTACCTCACTCGTGATCGTCGCATCGCTCAATGCTTCGTGCCCAGCCAACTGCCCCTGGACAGCTATCCGCGCCACCGGCCTCTCCGTTGTCTTCACCAGCGACTCTCCGATGCTCGCCCTTCCCGCGGTCCTCGCCACGGACGACTTTCTCATCTCTCTCACCATCAATGCCGATGGCAAGACTCCCGACGGCGCGACGGGCACTGGTCCGTTTCAAGTCAACGGGTTTAACTATGGTGTGCTGTCCCTGGCAGCGAACGACACATGCTGGCAGGGTCGCCCCTTTGTCGACGCAATCGATATCCGCGCCCGCCGCTCCATCTCCGATCAGAGGCTCGATCTCAGCACCGGGCGAGCCGACATGGTCGAGATTCCCGCAGAAGAGATTCGCCAAGCACGCCAACAGCACTTTAACGTGCTCGCCTCGCAGCCCATTCAACTCCTGGCTTTGCAAATCTCCGATTTCGGCCCGCTGGCAAACCCCAATCTGCGCGCGGCTATCGCCCAGGCGATTGATCGAACCGCGCTCGCGAATGTCATCTTTCAGAAGGAAGGCCAGGTCGCCGCAAGCCTGCTTCCCCAAGCGGTCTCGGGCTACGCCTTTCTCTTTCCCACCGACCGCGACCTCAACAAAGCCCAGCAATTGCGGGGCGGCATCACGCCTCCGCCACTCTTCCTTCGAGCCGATGGTGAGGCAGCCATCCAATTGGCGGCGCAGCGCATCACGCTCAATGTACGCGAGGCTGGTTTCAACATCCAAAATGCTGCGCCAGTTGCGCAACACGCTGACCTGAGTCTCATCTTGTTGCCGCTTCAGGCCTCCGATCCGGCAGCCATGCTCGGAGAGATCATTCGCGCGCAAGAACCCTCCGCTCTCGCCGACGCCGGACCTCTCACGCAGTACAGGGCCGAACGTGAATTCCTTGATCGCAAAACCCTCGTTCCACTTCTCCATTTGCCCCGCGCATACGCAATCAGTCCGCGCGTCCGCGATCTACGGCTGCGCTCCGACGGGAGCCCCGATCTCGCCAACTCCTCTTTGGAGGCTGCACCTTGAGCCTTCGTCAAAAGCTTTTGCTCCTCATGTCGCTCACTGTTGCCGCCGCCGTCGCTGCCGTCGCTTGGACCGTGCTTGTCCGCATCCGGCACGTCTTTGAACAACGAGACCAGGAGGAAACCGCGCTCATTGTCAGTCAGTTTCAGCGCGAGTTCCACTATCGTTCCACTGAGGTCGCGTCCTCAGTCGACCGCCTCGCTGTCAGTGAGCGCGCCCGCAGCATGGCGTTTGAAATGGTGCAGTCGGGCGATGCGTGGCCTTACCTCAAGGAAGCGCAATCCATGTCGCAGCTCGGGCAACTCGACTTCCTCGAGATCGTTGGGCCCGATGGCAATGTTGTCAGCTCCGCACAGTGGCCCGCGCGCTTTGGATATCCCGAGCCCGCAGCCTCCGTGTCCAACTCCGATTCGTTCCTCAAACGCGAAGACCTTCCTGACGGCAGCGCTGCGCTCGGCCTCTTTGCCGTCCGTCCCATCAAGGGCGCGGAGCCAGCAGTCCATCTCATCGGCGGGGCCCGACTCGACCAGGGCTTCCTGGCCGACTTGCCGCCCGCACCGGGTATGACGGTCGGGCTCTATGCGGAAAGTGTAAGCAAGGACCCGGCGTCTGAATCATTCAACCCGGCCGGCTACTTTGAAGCAATCGGCGCCGTGCCGAATGCCGCGCGCTATGCAACGGTGATCGAGGATGCGCGAAAAACCGGCCAGCAAACGAGCACGATCCTCTATTTGACCGCCCGACGCGAAGACAGCGTCAATATTACTGCCATTCCGCTCAAGAGCAACTCCGGCGCGGTGCTCGCCGTTCTCACTGTCGCCATATCTCGCGCCGGCATGGTCGCCGCGCAGCAGCACATCCGCGCCATCGCCTACGCTGTAGCCAGTACTGGCATACTCATCACCATCGGATTCAGCCTCTGGATCACAGCTCGTGTCTCGCAACCCATCGAGCAACTCGCCCGCGCCGCCGAAGATGTCGCAGCGGGAATCTGGGATGTGCGCGTTCCTGAGCGCGGCCACGACGAAGTAACCGTGCTCGCGCGTAGCTTCAACCACATGACCGGCGAACTCACCGCCCAGCGTGAGCGCCTGGTGCAGAGCGAACGTGTCGCTGCCTGGCGTGAGTTAGCCCGGCGCCTGGCGCACGAACTCAAGAACCCGCTCTTTCCCCTACAGCTCACAGTCGAAAATCTAATACGCTCGCGTAGCCTGCCGTCCGCTGAATTCGACGAGGTCTTCGAAGAGAGCACGCGCACGCTGGGTATGGAAATCGCGAATCTGAAAACGATCATCGGCCGGTTTAGCGACTTCAGCAAAATGCCGAAACCGAATTCTGAGCCGATTGACGCACGCGCAGTCTTAGAACGCGTGCGCTCACTTTATCAAACCTCGGGCGAGCCCAGCCTAACGTTCAAGACGGAGTCATCCGACGAGCCCATGCCTCTCAACGCCGACCCTGAGCTACTTCATCGCGCGCTCTCCAACCTCGTCCTCAACGCCATGGACGCCATGCCCAACGGTGGCCAACTTACCCTCTCCGCGCGGCCCTGCAACAATCAGATCGAGATCCGCGTCTCCGACACCGGCGAGGGCATCACGCCTGAGGAATGCGAACGTCTCTTCACCCCTTACTACACCACCAAGCAGCATGGCACCGGGCTCGGGCTCGCAATCGTGCAATCGGTAATCGCGGATCACGGTGGTACCATCGCCGTTGAAGGCCGCCCCGCCAACGGCGCTACATTCA
>JANXQR010000040.1 GCA_025353435.1 Acidobacteriota bacterium
TGCTCAATTGTGATCCAGATCACAATTGAGCACAGCCACGGGACTAAAGAACAGCTGAAACGGCGCATTTCTATTTGCGCAGGAGAACGACGACTGACCGGGGATTCAAGACGTATTCGGAACTGTTTTGATTCACTTCACGGCCGGGATCGCAAAAATCCTCCGGGGGCGGCAGACCGGTGTCGATCACGCGACTCCACTCAATTGGCCGGCCCTGCTGGAGGACGAACGTGAGTGGCATTGAAGCGCCGTTGATCATGACGTAAATGTCTGCGTCTTTGAGAGCCGCCCCCGCCAGGAAGAATGCCAGGCAACGCGAATCAGGCGAAAGATCGGGTTTTCCTGTAGCTCCATACCAGCGCACATCGTCGCGCCAAAAGCGGCTGCGGGAGAGAGAAGGATGCGCTTTCCGGAAAGCTATCATTTGCTTGAAGAACCGGAACACATCTTGATTCCGTTCGAGCAGATCCCAGTTCAGCCAGGTGATCGCGTTATCTTGGTTGTACGGATTGTTGTTCCCTCGTTGCGTGTTCATGAACTCGTCCCCGGCACAGAACATGGGCGTGCCGTTCGACAGAAAGAGAAGCGTGCAAAAGTTCTTGACTTGCTGTTTACGCAGCGCTAGCACGCTAGGGGGCGCGTCCCCATCCCCCTCCCAGCCGCAGTTCCAACTCAGGTTGCAATCGGTTCCGTCAGCGTTGCCGTGACCGTTGGCTTCATTGTGTTTCCGATCGTAGGAGACGAGATCGTTGAGGCAGAAGCCATCATGGCATGTGACAAAATTCACGCTCTGATACGGGCGGTAAGCATTCTCGAGGTCGTCCGGGAAGAGGTCGCAGCTTCCGTACAACCGAGACATCAGCTTCGGGACCATGCCCGCGTCACCACGCACAAACGCGCGCACGTCGTCGCGGAACTGTCCATTCCATTGCAACCACGAAATTCCTGGAAAGCTCCGGCCCAGTTGGTACGTGGCCGGATCCCATGCCTCCGCGATCAACCTCAGATTCTCCAGTTCCGGACTGGCGCCGATTTCCGCGATGACCGGCGGGTCGGCGAGATCGATCGATCCGTCCTCGCTACGCGTGAAGATTGAGGCCAGATCGAAGCGGAATCCGTCCACGTGCATTTCTTCTCGCCAGAAGCGCATGCTGTCGAGGATCATCTTTCGAACACAAGGGTTTCCGCAATTTAACGTATTGCCCGTTCCGCTATCGTTGCGGTAGCGGCGGCGATCCGGTTCGAGGAGGTAGTATGTGGTGTTGTCGATTGCTCGATAGCTGTACGCAGGTCCGCCTTCATTGCCTTCGGCGGTGTGGTTGTACACAACATCGAGCAGCACTTCGATTCCAGCGGCGTGCAGCGCTCTGACCATCATGCGAAACTCTTTCAGCGCGTCGAATGGTTTGCCAGCGCTGGCATATTCATGGTGCGGAGAAAAGAAGTTCAACGGCATATAGCCCCAGTAGCTGCCTTCCTGCGGGTCCTGCTGCATGATCGGCATGAGTTCAACCGCGGTGACGCCAAGTTCCTTCAGATAGGGAATCTTCTCAACCACACCGAGAAAAGTTCCGCGATTAGCAGGCGTCACGCCGGAATTCGCTCTTCTAGTGAAGCCACGCACATGCAGCTCGCAGATCACCAGGTCCGACGTATGAACAGGAAATTCGTCCCCTGTCCAGCCGCCGCGAGGTTCGCTTGCGATGAGCCCGAGAGCGGCTCTGCCTGCATTCGAGCATGGTTGGGATGCAACCGCACGGCTGAACCTAGTCGGGAAGCACACACATCGCGCGTAGGGATCCAGCAAGACCTTGCGCGGATCGAAGCGATGACCCTCTTCGGGCGCCTTTGGGCCAGCGACCTGATAACCGTAGTAACGGGCATCCGGAATTGCTCTCTTCGGCAGCCTACAGTGCCAGATACGGCCCGACTTGTTCGCGAGAGGATCGAGCCTGTGTTCATAGGTTGGCATTGAGAGGTCAATCTCGGAATAGAGCATTAGCGCGACCGCAGTCGCATGCCTTGAATACAACGCAAAGTTGTATGCTGCCTCATCTTCAACCCAAGTAACTCCCAACGGCGATGGAGATCCTTCGAACGCGAACCAATCGTGCATTCATACCTCTCGACAACGGTGGCGGCCATACTTAAAGAACCTGTCGGGAATTGTGCTACCCGAGGTAAGCATTGGTGACATATTGCTGCACCATGCGGTGCGTGTTGAAGTAGGAGGCATTCAGAGCAATCGCGTGGCGCATGACATTCATCCACTGTTCGCGGTTGCGGTAAAAAGCCGGCAAAATGACCTCATCGAGTTTGCGCAGCAGATCCGGAGCATCCTTTTCCGGCGTTGCCTCGCCGCATGCGCCAATCGACCAGCCGGTCACTCCTTCGATGTGGCCTTCGATCCACCAGCCGTCCAGGGTGCTGAAGCTGGGTACGCCATTATGCGCGGCCTTCATCCCCGAAGTCCCCGAGGCTTCCATGGGGCGCTCGGGGGTATTGAGCCACAAATCCACTCCCGATACCAGCAGCTTCGCCATCTCAAGGTCGTAGTTCTCGAGGTACACGATGGGGATTTCCTGACCGATCTCGCGCCCGACCGCGATGATATGTTGAATTTCGCGTTTGCCTCCCTCGTCCTGCGGGTGCGCTTTTCCCGCGAAGACAAACTGCAGCGGTCCGGCAGTTCTTGCAATCTGAACGAGTCGCGCAGGGTCGGATAATACCAGGCCGGCGCGTTTGTATGCGGTCGCTCTGCGGGCGAATCCGATCGTCAGCGCTTCGCCGGCGAGGGTGTGGCCCGTTTTCTCTTTTACAAATGCAAAAAGCCTGTTCTTGGCATCTTCATGCGCGGCAGAAATCTTTTCATTCGGAATGCTCAGCGCCTTCCTGAGCATCGCCGGATCCTTGCGCCAGTCGGGTATGTACTCATCGTAGAGCCGCTGAAAGCTTTCGCAGGTCCAGGTCGCGGAATGAACGCCATTGGTGATGTGGTGGATCGGATAACCGGGGAACATTTCCCGCGACACCTCCTCATGCCGCTGGGCCACGCCATTCACATACCGGCTGAGGTTCAGCCCCAGCAGCGTCATGTTCAGCCGGTCCCGGCCCCCCAGCATCCGGAGCACCTCCAGGGAAACGTCAGGCGCGGCGATGATACGCTCGACCGAAGCCCAGTCAAACTGGTCATGGCCAGCAGGCACAGGGGTATGGGTGGTGAAGATGCACCGTTGCCGAGCGTCTTCGAAATCCCAGTCGGCAGGCGCAGATCCCCCCTGCCAGTTCATCAGTTCGAAGACGATGAGGCTGGCATGGCCCTCATTCATATGGAAACGCTGGACGCCGCAGTAACCCAGTGCCCGAAGCATTCTTACGCCACCGATGCCGAGGACTGCTTCTTGCGCCAGCCGGTAGTCCCGCCCACCGCCGTAAAGCCACGCCGTGAGACTGCGATCATATTCGCTGTTCTCATCTAGATCGGTGTCCAGCAGAATGACGGGGACCGTCGAGCCAACATCGCCGACATCGTATTGCCAGGCGCCAACACGAACCACGCGGCCCTCAATTGAAATCTCTACACGCACGGGCAACAACCGCAGCAGTTTTCCAGGCTCAAAATGCACCGGCCGCTCATGCTGCAATCCCTGCGAATCGATGCTCTGCTCAAAGTAACCCTTCCGCCACAGCAGGCTCACTCCTACCACAGGCACGTTGAGGTCAGCACAGGCTCGCAGCATGTCACCAGCGAGAACGCCTAGTCCGCCGGAGTAAGTCGGGATGTTGCGATCGAGAGCGATCTCCATCGTGAAATAGGCGATGCGTTTGCTCTCCTTCGCGCCATCGTCTGCGGGAGCAGCTGTGACTCGATAGCGTTTGGGATGCTGTTGAAACTTGTCCCGGCAGTAATCGGAACAGAAGTAGATCGTTTTCCCCTCAAGAATAAGAGGCAGATTTGTTTCGGGCGAAACTACCATCCCGCAAACTGGATCTTTTTGACTGTCGTTCATATCAACCTCTCTTGCCTGCAAAGCTGTCAATTACTGTTCCAGGACGGAAGCCAATCGGAATAGCTCTGGATCGATAACCTTCCGGACACCGGCACCTCCGCCAAAGGCGTCGTTATGCCCCGGCCTTCGTACCCCCGCGCTGCATGATGTTGCTGACCGCGCGGCCGGTGAGCGGATACACTTCGCCTTCGACCAGACCGGCGTATCTGCGCCGCACACCCAACACATCCCAGTCCTGCGCTAGAGCACAGCGCGTAACCGCGCGGATGGCTGCATTCATGCCCGGCGCGTCCCCGCCCTAAGTCAGAACAGCGATTCGCTTGATGACGCTCATGTCAATATCTCCCGATCGGAAGCTGGTTATTCCACGCTCCCGAGCCTGGAGATACGGAGCACGGTTAAATTGCCGGCGTGCGATTTGCTCGCGCGCCGGCATTGCACAATTTCACTTCGCCGGTTTATGATTCTGCCGCCGGCGCTTTTCCTCCTGCGATTTCCGCTTCGGCCTGAAGCCAGTCCTCAAGACCGTGCCCCTCTTCACGTCCGCGTGCCTCATACAATTCGTGGGCACGTCGCCGAATCTGCTCCAGTTGCTCCTCGGACACATCGCCGGCAATAGCTCCTGCTACTTCGACTTTCGGATTTTTAGCCATGACATCTCTCCCTTCCTGGTGAAACTGTTGGAAACACGGTTGTACAAACGCCGCGTCAAACGCAGTGACGCAGCTTCGATCGACAACGAGATTTCGCCGACATCGCGACGCGGAGGGTAATCTGCAATCACAGGGCGCTCGGTAAATCCGTTCCTTCCGCTTTGTGTAGAGTCTCGTCATCTCGACACCTAAAACTGCATTTGCATTTTTTCGAGGGGCAGCTCGATCTCAACGGTCTGGCCCTCACGGTAAAGTTTGAGCCGCAGCTGCTGTCCAGGCCGCGAACGCAGAAGGACTTGGGCAAGCTGTGCGGCGGACGCGAAAGGCTCGCCATCCACAGCAACGATGATGTCTCCTCCAAGCACATAAGGCTTATCGCTGATTGCCACCATGCGGCTACCGGGTCTCAGGCCGGCGGCTTGCGCCGGTGAGCCGGGCAGCACCTCCTCCACGAGGAATCCCCGCTCTACCGGCAGGCCGAACAGCGCGGCCGTACTGGCTGTCACTTCGCTGCCGGTGAAGCCAAGCATCGGCCGGTAAGGATGGCCCATTTCAATCAGGTCAGGGATGACGCTTCGCGCCAGGTCGATGGGGATCGCAAAGCCCATGTTCTGCGTATTTGTCAGTATGGCGTCGTTGATTCCAACAACCTGGCCCGCGGAATTGAGCAGCGGGCCGCCACTGTTGCCGGGATTGATGGCCGCGTCGGTCTGGATGAAAGCGTCCTTCAG
>JANXQR010000061.1 GCA_025353435.1 Acidobacteriota bacterium
TCTCCACGAGAATTGCCTGCGACACAGGCTGCAATGCGCCTCCGCCCGCTCCCTGCAGAATCCGGAAAACGACGAGGAGTTCGAGGTTGGGGGCAAGGCCGCAAAGGAATGAACTGAGTGTGAATATGACCACGCAGATCATGTAGAAACGCTTGCGGCCAAGGAACGTGGTCAGGTATGCCGAAGCCGGCAGGATCACAGCATTGGCCACCAGGTAGCTTGTCAGTACCCAGGTCGCCTCATCCTGGCTGGCGCCAAGGCCGCCGGCAATGTGCGGAAGCGCCACATTGGCGATCGAGGTATCCAGCACCTCCATGAACGTGGCAAGTGTAACCGTGATGGCAATGACCCACGGATTACTCCTGGGCTTCCAGACGGCCGCGGCTTGGGGGAGTGGCCTGGCGTCGGCCGCTGCTGCGCTCATGGTTTTTCCAGTCTAGTAGAAGCGGCGGCCTGCACCTGCGATGCAGAATCTTGGATGTTTTCGCTGGACGCACCTGCTGGCCGAAAATTTTGCACAATTCCGGTTTAAGCTGTATGTTGCATGGCAATGCATTGGATGACACCTCAGGAACGGCGCAGTCTCGGCCAGGCGCGGCGCAAGCAGGTTGGCCGCCAGAAACACGGCGAACTGAATACGAAGGCGCGGCGAACCTCGGCTCTGAAGCTTCTCGAGCACGCTTGCAAGGGAAGAGTGCCGGCTCTGCTCAAGCTGAGGAATGAGCTTATGTCGCAGTCGCCGTTCAGCTACTTTCGCGGCGCTGCCCCGGTCATGGCCGCGGACCTGTCGGTGCTCCCCATTACCGGAATTCGCACCCAGCTTTGCGGGGACGCGCATGTGCGCAACCTGGGGGCATTCGCGGCGCCCGACGGCCGCCTGGTGTTTGATATCAATGATTTCGACGAGTCCATTGTGGGGCCATTCGAATGGGATCTGAAGCGCATGGCTGCATCGCTCGTTGTGGCGGGGCGCGAATCGGGACACAAGGAGTCGGCGGCCCTGGATTCCGTGCTCCATTGCATCGCACGCTACGCGGCTCAAATGCGGGTCTTCGCCGAGATGCCGAGCCTGGATGTCGCTCGATTCCAGGTTCACCGCCTTGGCTCCGTGCAGCCCATCCACGTTGCACTGCTCAAGGCCGAGCACGCCACGCCACTGCGCAACGCGGAGCAACTTACGGTGCTCGCTCCGGGTAAGGCAGAAGCCGTGCGGCGCTTCAAGGAGCTGAAGCCCACGCTGTCCCGGGTTTCGGCTCGCGTTGCCGACTCCGTCCTGGCCGCGCTCAAGCCCTACAGCCACATGCTGGAGCCGCAGAGGCAGCATTTGCTCTCGCACTATCGGCCGATCGATGTTGCATTCAAGGTGGTGGGGACCGGCTCCGTTGGCCTGCGCGACTACTGCATTTACTTCGAGGGCAACGGCCCCGGCGACCCCCTCTTCCTGCAGATGAAAGAGGAAGCGACCTCAGCCTACGCGCCCTATCTGCCCGACGCCCACCCCGCTCACCACAATGGCCAGCGGGTTGTGGAAGGCCAGCGCGCGATGCAGGTGCAGTCCGATCCGTTCCTTGGCTGGACGCAGATCGATGGCCGCGATTTTCTGGTCAGGCAGCTCAACGACCACAAAGGAAGCATTGAACTCGAGGATCTGTCAGGCGACGGGCTCCTGGCGTTTGCACAGGTGTGCGGTGAATTGCTCGCCCGCGGCCACGCGCGCGCCGGCGATCCGCTG
>JANXQR010000068.1 GCA_025353435.1 Acidobacteriota bacterium
TCATCGCCGCTGCGGTCAGTACTTCGCCTGTCGTTGAGGCCAGCACGATGGCCGCAATCATAGCAGCGGCAGCCCATGGGCCGGTCGCCCCGGTGGAAGATAATAGCGTCAACCGACACGCTCCTCTTCCGTCTCGCCAAGGACAAGAGAGCCGCCAACCCCATTAATTTGTCTTGTCGGTCGCTCAGTCAGAGAGGGTCCATGAGCGACGAAGCCCACCCCGACCGTGATGAGCACGATCCCCGCCCACCTCTCGATTGAGATGGGCTCATGCAGCCAAAACTTCGAGAGCAGGGCGACGATGACATTGCCGAACGCGGTTGCGGGAAGTACAAACGTGAGGTCCGCCCAGGACAGCGCGGTCAGGTAGCTTGCGAAAAAGCCGATCAACAGCGCGATACCGGCAGCGATCCACGGCGTAAAAACTGCGGCAACCAGCGACCCGGGGTGGGCCAGAGATACTGCGGGCAAGCGTGTCATTCCGCGAGACAGGCAAGTGTCGCCGAGCGGTGCACAGAGAGCCACCAACCCAAGAATCATGTACTGTCGCGCGGTCAGTTTCGAATGCGCCATCAGCGGGTGCAGTCCTTCGATCATGAAAAATGAAAGAGGGCGGACGCATCGCGCCGCCCTCGATTTGGATCAAACAACTCGCAACTAAGCGCCGGCTCCCACAGTTGCCGGCGGGTCAGCCTGGCGGCTACGCTTTTGCTTGACAGCCCGGTTTCGTTCCGCGCGAAGCTTCATGAACGCCTTTGCTTCAACGTACAAACGGGGAACGTCGCGATTGATGACGGCTTTCCACACCACACGGAACGCCGCCTTGGGGCGGAAATAATACTCGTCGTAGAAGCGATGAACCATCTCCATCACGTAATCCGTCGGAAGGCCTGGATACTCGATGTGCGCCATCTGGTGGCCGCCGCCGTCTTCCATTTTTTCGTTCGTGATGAAGCCGTTGGCCTTGGCATAGTCGTAAAACTCAGTGCCCGGATATGCGTGAGCAATCGATACCTGGATCGTCTCGCAGTCCAGCGTCTTTGCGAAGTTGATGGTGTTGCGAATCGATTCCTTCGTCTCGCCAGGAAGGCCAAGAATGAAGTCGCCGTGAACCACCAGGCCGAGGTCGTTGCAGTCCTTAGCAAAGGCTCGCGCACGCTCAACAGTGGCGCCTTTCTTGATGTTCTTGAGGATTTGCGGATCGCCCGACTCGAACCCAACGATCAGGAGCCTGCAGCCCGCATCCTTCATCGCCTTCAACGTGTCGCGGTCAGTAGTAACGCGCGAAGTGCAACTCCAGGTCAGGCCCAGTGGCTTTAACTTCTCGCACAACTCAATGGTGCGCACTTTCTGAATGTTGAAGGTATCGTCGTCGAAGAAGAACTCTTTCACCTCGGGGAAGTTCGCCTTCGCCCACTTCAATTCGGCGGCTACGTCGTCTGTAGAGCGCTTGCGCCATGCATGTCCGCTGAGCGTCTGCGGCCATAGGCAGAAGGTGCACTGTGCCGGGCAGCCGCGCGTGGAATACAGCGCGATGTAGGGATGCAGCAGGAATGGCACGTTATAGCGCGTCACGTCCATGTCGCGCTTGTAGATTTTCGTGGCCCAAGGCATCGCATCCAGGTCTTCCGCCTGCGGCCGATCGGGGTTGTGGACGATCTTGCCATCCAGCTTGTAGCTGATGCCGAGGATCTCATTCAGCGGCTTGCCCTGAGCAAACTCAACGACGGAATAGTCGAACTCGCGACGGCAGATGAAGTCGAGCGCGGAGCATTCGTTCAGCGCGCGATCCGGCGATGTTGTTACCGGCGGTCCCACGAACGCAATACGGATGGAGGGATTCGCAGCCTTGATCGCTTCAGCCAGGCGCTGATCTCCCTCCCAGCCCACTGTCGAGGTGAACAGCACAAGGAACTCGTAGTCCTTGCAGATATTGATCGTCTCTGCAGCCGAAACGTGATGCGGGGGCGCATCAAGCAAACGCGAGCCCTCCAGCATGCCGGCGGGGTAGGCCAGCCAAACCGGGTACCAGTACGACTCAATCTCGCGCGTTGCCGGCCAGCGCGAGCTCGCGCCACCGTCGAAATTCTCGAACGAGGGAGGGTTCAGAAGCAGCGTCTTCAAAGGCATAGGCATCTCTTTCATCTTAACATTGGGGCGGTTTTTCCTGACTCAATTCGGCTAACCTGTTTACTTTGTGTGCAACTCGTTCAGCCAGTCTTCCATGTGGCCAAGCGAGCGCAGCAACTCCAGGCGCGTCTTTGTTAAACCAAGCTCTGCCTCCTGGGCGTCGGCATATTTCTGGCGCTCGTCGATCTGCGCCAATTGCGCCGCCTTGGGCGAAAGTTGCCCCGGGCTACCAATCGCCGCTCCGCCGCCATTGCCATTTTCAAGCTCAGTTTGCACGGTCTTCAACTGGTCGGCGGAGATTTGCTGCTTCAGTCCGGCAATCTCCGCCTGCGCTTCAAGTTCCCGCAACGCGCCCGTAAGCTCTGCCACCTGAACATCATTTTGTCGCTCGGCCTGCTCGGCCTCCACGGTCGCGCGAAGGGCCTCGGCCGCGGATTCATGTCCCTTGGCCCGATGCCCCAGGTCGAACAGCGGCACCTGAACGGCAAACCCGGAACTAAAGTTGTTCGCCGGCAACGGGTGCGCGAAATAGAAGTTCACATTATTAAGCAGCGTGGTGTTTCGGTTGTACTGGGCATAGAAGCTCATTTGCGGAAAGTAATTGGTTGCCTCGTCGCCTTTTGCCAAGCGTTGCTTTGAGAGCGCAACAAAGCGCGCCGACTCGGTTCCGGCGACAACGCGAGGCTTGTCGGCTCCATGCACTTGTGGAATCTCCGGAATGCTCACACGGTCGGGTGAGATGGATCCCGTTGGCAATCCTGTGAGCACGGCAAGTTGTTTCGACAGCGTGCCTTCCCGAGTCTCCAGGTGCAATCGTGCGAGTCTCAGATTTGCCGCTGTCAATTTCGCCTGCAACAACTCGCTCAGCGGGTCCACGCCCGCTTCGGCACGTTGCTGCTCAATCTCTACAAGACGCGCGGCCAGGGTGTCCTGCTGGCGGGCCGCGTCCAACTCGCGATCCACGGTATCAAGTTCGATGTAGGCGGTCGAAGCCTCCAGCGCTGCCTGTTCGCGCGCATTCTTCAGGCTCGAGAGTGACGCGTGCAGTCCGGCGCGAGACGCATCGATGTAGTACTTCTGAGGAATACTGAAAACCAGCGATTGAATTGTGGCGCTCCAGATTGAGGGTGGCGAGCCCGTGAAGCCCTCCTCTGGAAATGCCGGAATCCCGGTACTGAATGATAGCGATGGGATCAGCACATCTTTGCTCTCGGCGAGCACCGCCTGCGACTTGGCGACATTTGCCTGCGCGATCTTTACGTCGCTGCTGTTGCGCTGTGCCAGATCGACAACCGTGGCCAGAGACACCTGCGCAGTCAGCATGGCGGGAGCAATCAGCATGGCCCCGCCCATCAACAAACGCATGGCGAAAATTCGTGAATGGCAGTTTCTAATCAACCTTCTGTGTCCAGTCAAAACTTCAATTCCTGCGCAGGCTTGTATTCATTGGCCATTGCCAGCGCCGCCGCGCGCTCATCTCGGGCGCCCGTTTTGTCGCCCGATTGCGCCTTGAGCCGCGCCATCCACACGTGGGCTTCAAATGCCGGCGCTTCTTCCGTGCCGTTTGGCGCTGCCAGATACATCTGCAGCATTTTCTGCGCCAGCACCGGATTCCGATTGGCCTTCACCAACACTGATGCTCCGTTGAAGAACGCCACACTCGAATGCCGGTCTCGTTCTGCAGCAGACATGCCGCTCTGGATCGCGCTCTCCAACTCGTCCCAGCGCTTATACTTACGGAAGAAGCTCGCCAGCTTCATCCATTGAGACGCAGGATGAGGGCTGGCGGTAATCGCCTGGCGCAATTCCCGTTCGGCCGTTCCAGGGTCGTGATTTTGCTGGGCAATCGCAGCGCGCAACTCGTGCGCTCGCACTGGATCTACGTGATCCAGCTTGGCCGCGATGGCGGCTGCCTTGTCCGTTCCACCACCTACCACTCCCGGAGCCTCGCTGTAGAACTCACCCAGATCCGCTAACGCCTCCGCGTTGTGTGCATCGAGTTCCGCCGCTTTCTCGAACTCGGCGCGCGTCTTTTTCGCCAGCCCATATGCGCTCGTGAACGACGCCTTGTCTGCCATCTCGCCCAGCGCGCGGCCCAGCCAAAGGTGGTCCATTGAGTTCTGCTCGTCCAGTTTCACGGCTTGCTCGCACTCGCTTGCCGCCGCGTCCCACCGCTCGAGCGTATAAAGAACACGGCACCGGAGATTGTGCGCCTGCGCTGATCCTGCTTCGTTCGGCGGAAGCGATTGCAGCACCGCAAGTGCCTTGTCTGCCTGGCCTGCCTGCAACGCAGCATTCACTTCGGCTAAACCGCTTTGCTCCGCCCATGCAGGAGTGACAGCGGCCATAGCAAGGCTCAACGCTGCCGCACTCAGCGCAAATTTCGATCTTCCAAACATCTCGCGAAACGAGACGGCGAGCCCACTCACGGAATCACCTTGATGGGCATGTTTTCCTGCAAAGGCTGTCCACTGGTGGCCCCGGTTGCAACCCAATCCCCGGTATTCAACCCAGAGAGAATGGCCACCTGGTTAAGGTTCATGCTTCCGTATGTGACCGGGGTGCGGTGCAGTTGATCGCCGATCACTCGAAATACAAACGGCTTGCCGTTCTCCACGTGCAGTGCCTCTCGCGGAATGGTCAGCGCATTGTTTTCGCTTGCCGTCGTCACGGTTACGGTAACGTTTGTGTCGGGAAGCAACTGGCCGTCATCGTCATCGACCTTGACAAGCACTTCGCCCACATTTCGCGTTCCATGTTCGGTCACAGTTACGGGCACCCGCTCAATACGCCCATGCCAGACTTTCCCTGGCTTTGCATCCCACTTGATCAGGATGGGCTGATCCACCGCGAGAATTCCGATCTCGGGTTCGTCAAAGTACGCCCGTACCCTTTCGTGGTGCAGATCAGCCATCTGCAAAAGCAGCTTGCCCTCTTCAACAAAATCCGTGGCCTTCACATTGAGGTTGTAAACCGTTCCGGCGATCGGGGCTCGCACCGTGGTCTTCGACTCAATATCGTGCGCTGCCGCCAGATTGGCTTCGGCGTCACTGAGAGCTGCTTCGGCGCGTGCTACCTCCGCGGGCGAATAGCGGTTCTTGGCGCTGACCTGCGATGCGTCAACCGAAGCGCTGGCGGAGTCAAGCCGTTGTTTTGCGGCAGCTACCTCACTCGTCGAAGCCGCTCCCGTGGCGTTCAGCTTGGTCAGGGCATTCAGGTCCCGCTGTGCCTGGTCGCGATCGATGCGAGTGCGAGTCATATCCGCAGCCGAGGCCTGTTGTTGCTCCAGCGTTCCGTTATGCGTTATTGCATCAAGCGCGGCCTGGGCCGTCTTCACGCCGCTCTCGGCTGTCGCCACCCGTGCACGCGCTTGAAGATCGTCCATCACCAGCAGGAGTTTGCCCGCCGCCACCTTGTCGCCAGCCTGAACTTTTACGGTTTTCACGGTCGTCGCCAGAGGGCTGTGAACCTGGATGTCTTCTTCAGGTTCAACGCGGCCATTTGTGCTTACCGTGCTCTCCAATGACTGCCGTGTCACCTGAACGGCGCGCACCTGTAGCCGCTCCCGCGTGAGGGACCGTACCGACAAAAATACCAGCACCAAAACCACGGCGGCGCCAAGCCACACCCAGCGCCAGTTAAGTTCTTTGCTCTCTTTCGCCATTCTTGCAACCTGAGTCAGTATATCGGACGCAAAATCTCCCTCAAGGTCGCATTAATATGGGCAGGGGGCACCTGTTTCGCTCATTGGTTGCCGTTCTTTACAATAGAGCTATGGCAACAGAGCGGCGCTACACCGATGACCACGCCAAGGCTGGCCTCGATTTCGACTTCCCGCCTATTGAAACCTGGCAGAACCAGTTTCCCGGCTACGAAATCCTGATCGACGATCCCGAACTCACCTCCGTCTGCCCCAAAACCGGGCTACCCGACTTTGGCCTCCTCACCATCCGTTACATGCCTCGCGACAAGTGCCTCGAACTAAAATCTCTCAAGGAGTATCTATTCTGTTACCGCAACCTCGGCATTTTTCAGGAAAACATCGTCAACCAGGTGCTTGTAGACATCGTCAAGGCGACAGACCCTGTTTGGGCCGTGATCAAAGGCGTGTTTCGTCCTCGTGGCGGCATTGGCACCACGGTCGAAGCGCGTTGGCCCCGTCCATAGTCGCTTCGCCTCAATTTTGATAGGTTTCGCCCGTTTGCAGCCATCAGCGGAGTTTCATTCGATTCTGTTGAACCTGCAGGTTCCCTTTCGCGCGTGTCTGAGCCTCATGCATTAGGCTGACCATGAGGGTTTCAAGGCCGGTTCCCCACGGGAATTCGACACGCGACTTCTGCGTTTTCATCGCGTCTGAACAAGCAATAACCCCCGCCAAGCGCGGGTAGAGGATGGTCCAATGAAGAAATTGATAGCTTCAGTAAGTCTTTGTTTTCTGTTCACCGGTTCAGCGTTTGCCGCGTCTCGTGAGGATCTGCAGGATCGTATCGATGCCGCCAAGACGGTTCTTGACCAGGTCATGAGCGCTGGGGATCGCGGCATCCCAATGAACATCCTTCAACAGGCCACGTGCGTTGGCGTGGTACCGGGGCTGATCAAGGGCGCATTCGTCTTTGGGGCGCAGTATGGGCAAGGCATCGTCACCTGCCGCACCGGTCATGGATGGAGTGCTCCGGTGTTCATTCGCATGGCGGGCGGCTCGTGGGGATTGCAGATCGGCGGACAGTCGACGGATCTCGTGCTCGTGGCTGTGAATGAGCATGGCTTCCAGGACCTGCTCAAAAGTAAATTCAAGATCGGTGGCGATGCCGCAGCCTCTGCTGGCCCAGTCGGGCGCAACGGCCAGGCGGCAACCGATTGGAAGATGAACGCCGAACTCCTCACTTACTCACGCAGCAAGGGCCTCTTTGCGGGCATCGATCTCGACGGTACGGTCGTAAGCCAGAACAGCGACGACACGGAAATCTACTACGGCCATGCCTACCCATTCCAATCCATCCTCAAGGGCAGCGTGGAAGTGCCGCAGGGCGCAGTGGAATTTGTAAAAGATGTAGCCCACTACTTCGTAGAAGCCAAGCACCACAACGAATAGACAGCAATCTTACCGGCGCAGCGGGATCCTGATAGCCGTTTCCCGCTGCGGATCAGGTTCGGCAAAGCCGTTGCTGATCAGACTTCGTTCCCCGCAGCGATTACACTTGTCCTTTGCCATTGAAAATGCGGGAGAGGATCGAGTACTGGTTGGTGGTCGCGGTAGCGCGGACCATGGGTCGCTTGCCGCGCGCGCTGGCTCGCGGTCTGGTCGGCATTCTCACCGCAATTCTCTACCGCGTGTTGGGTCGATTGCGTCATGTGGGCGAGCGCAATCTTGAGCTGGCTATGCCCGAGCTGCCCCGCCCCGACCGTGCGCGCATTTTGCGGACTCTATTTCGTAACCTGGGCTGGCAACTCGTCGAGTTTTGCCGCATGCCACGTTACACCCCGGAGAACACAAGTAAGTGGATTCGCACCGAAGGTCTTGAGCACTACAGCGCCGCGGAGGCCCAAGGCAAGGGAGTACTGGTCCTCACCGGCCACCTTGGCGCGTGGGAACTGTCCGGCTTCTACCACTCCCTGATGGGCCATCCCATGGGCGTGGTCATCCGGCGTCTCGATAACCGGCTGTTGGACGAATACGTCAACAACGTCCGCACCCTGCGCGGCAACCGGATCTTGCACAAAGGCGACTTTGCGCGCGGACTCCTCACCGCGATGCATGCGGGACAAACCGTGGCCATTCTGATGGACACCAACATGACGCCGCCTCAAGGTGTCTTCGTTCGCTTTTTCGGAATTGAAGCCTGTACCGCGTCGGGCCTGGCGCGCGTGGCGCTTAAAACGAGTGCGGCAGTTTTGCCGGGCTTCCTCATGTGGGAAGAGCAGGAACGAAAATACGTACTGCGCTTCGGCCCCGCGCTGAAATTCATCAAGACCGGCGACACCGAAAACGATATTCTTGCCGCGACGCAGCAGTGCAACGATGTGCTGGAGTCCTGGATCAGACGCTATCCTGACCAGTGGCTCTGGATCCACCGACGCTGGAAGACGCGGCCAACAGGGGCCCCGAGCCTTTACTGAAAGAGAGGCGTGCCATGAGGATCGGCGAACTGATTGAGCGGCAGGGCGGCACGTTGGTCCAGGGCGATCCGCGTCACGAGATCCGCGGTGTGAATTCCATTATCCTGGCCGGGCGAGGCGACGTGGTGTTCGCGGAAGATCCCAAGTCCGCTTCTGAAGCGCTTGCCAGCAATGCGGGGTTGGTCGTGCTGCCACCCGGCCTGGTCGCCTCCCATCTTTTAGACAAATGCGTTGTGGAGACTATCGAACCGCGCCTCTGGTTCGCGCGCGCAGCCAAACTCCTCAAAATCGCGCAACCCACCTCTGGCGTTCATGCCCGCGCTGTGATCGGTACCAACGTAAACCTGGCTGAAGGAGTCAGCATCGGCCCCTGCACCGTAATTGAGGACGACGCCTGCATCGGCGCACGAACTCGCATCGAGGCCGGCGCAATCATCGGTCGCGGTGTCCATATCGGCGAAGACTGCCACATCTATCCCCGCGCCGTCCTCTATTCAGGAGCCACGCTCGGTAATTCGGTGGTCGTTCATGCCGGAGCCGTGCTGGGCGCGGACGGTTTCGGCTATGTGCGCGACCCCGCGGCCGGTGCATACTTGCAGTTCCCGCAGCAGGGCACACTGGCAATTGAGGACGAAGTCGAGATCGGCGCCAACACCACCATCGATCGCGGCGCGCTCGGCGAAACCAGAATTCGCCGCGGAACCAAAATCGACAACCTCGTTCACATCGGACACAACTGCGACATCGGTGAGGATGTGATTCTGGTCGCGCTCACGGGCATCTCCGGTTCCAGTTCCGTGGGAAAGGGCGCTGTGATTGCAGGCCAGGTGGGCATTGGCGATCACGCTCATGTCGGCCCTGGCGTCATTCTCGGCGGCCAGGCCGGTGTGCTGAGTGGGAAGTCCGTTACCAACGAAGGCCTCAAGCCTGGCACTGTCCTCTGGGGTACCCCGGCTCGTCCGCTGAAGCAGGTGTTGCGCGAACTTGCCGTCCTGGCGCGGCTTGCGCGCAGACGTTCACGAGATTAAGAAACGAACCGAGTCGATGAGTTCCCTACTCAATCGATGCCGCGTCGGCGTGCTACCAAATACCACGAGAAGGCGAACCAAACTGCCCCAAATCTGGACACATCCGCCGAGAAAGATTAAAGGTCACGCCTATTCCGCCGATAACTTCCCCAAGCGAGTTCCGCAAAGGGAGAGTCAGCATGGGGATCGGACCTATCATCGGTATTCGACCCATTGTCATGGTCAAACCGTTGGTCTCCTCTCCGGATCTCACCGGCGTATTCGCCATAGAGTTTCGAGGACAAGAAGACGAGACGTATTCCTCCAGTAACCAGCGCGCCGCACGCGGCCTTGAAGATGAAGAATCTGACGATGAGTTACTCGCTGAGACCGGCAATCAACCCGTCGATGAGTTATCACTCGGCTCCGAACAGCAACGATCATCACTCGCCAAAGTCAGCTTCTTCGCCTAGTTCCAACTAATCCATGTTAGTTAGCTACCCTGGATTCCGAGTCGCGACTTCAGCGCGCGAACGCGATCGCGCGCCACGGTGAGTTGCGTGTGCTGCGCGTCTTTAAGCGTAACCACAACCTTGCCGCCAAACCACGAATTCAGCTCCTGAATCCAGTCGACATTCACCAACACTGCACGGTGAATACGCAGGAAATGCGTCGGATCCAGGCGATGCTCCAATTCAGAAACAGTCTCATCCACGCAGTGTTGACGCCCGTTGACAACTGCGTACGTCAACTTGTCGCTTGCCAGCACATGCGTCACATGGTTGACTTCGAGGAACGAAATCCGCTCGCCCACGCGCGTCGCAATTCGCCGCGGGAACTCCGGACGCTCTCCCCTGAGATTTGCTGCCAGCTCCTGCAACAGCGCGGCCACGTCCGGCTTCTGTTGCCAGTCGGGCTTCGCCACAGGGAGCATGCGTGCCAACTTACTGATCGCTCGATCCAGTTGTTCGGCCTCAACAGGCTTCAGCAGGTAGTCGATCGAGTTCACGCCGAACGCGTGTAGCGCGTAGCGGTCGTAGGCGGTCGTGAAAATCACGAACGGCGGCGCCTCCAGCCGCTCGAGCAGCTCGAATCCGGTGAGCCCGGGCATCTGGATGTC
>JANXQR010000094.1 GCA_025353435.1 Acidobacteriota bacterium
CGCCCGCTCTGGCTGCGAAGGTGTATCGGTCGGTCTGCGCGTTCGATGTAATTGCCCCCGCAGTCGTTGTCCCCAGGGGAATCATTGCAGTTTCGCACACTATGGAAGGGGCGACAGCAACGCAGAAGGTCAGCGCTGTTAACAATCGAACGGCCAGTTTCATGTGATACATTCCCTTCGCAACCACAGGTGAATCCACCTAATATTGGATTTACCCAGTTGATGTTGGCCAATTTCGCTTCCCCGGTCCTTGACCTAAGCCAATAACTACAACTTATGAGCCAGAAAGACCCCGACCTATCTGACTTACCTCAACTTGACGGTTGATAGACCGAGGTATAGTGCATCGAGAGCAGACACTCAATCTCGATTGAGCGCGCTCAGAAGTGAGAGCACGCCACAAACATTCTTTCCTTGAAGTGAGGGGGAAACCCGGTAGCGGTACCTTCCGATTTTCCGCTGAGCGCGGTAAATCTTGCAAGAGAATTCAAAGACAATCTAAATTGTTTTCGTCATCGTAAGACTCAGTTCGGATGCGCAGCTGGCGATCGCATTGCCCATCTGAGGGCCCTTCGGCTCGATGTCTGCAGTCCATTCGCGTATAGAGATCGGCAGGGTAGGGTAAGTCTGTAGACACGTTAAACGCTGTGACATCGTTTCGCCATCATTGCCCGTCGAGATAATTTGAAGGTTGCTTGGGTATCCTGCCTGGGCTTCTCAGGAATTTCCAGAGGAGGTGACTTCAACGAGCTTTGACTCGAAGAAACCCAGCACCCGCTCAGGAGACCAGCGTTGTGAGGCGTATCGCTTCGCGTTTCTCCCATAGAGCGCGATATCGTGGGCCCGTATTTCTTGAATCGCCGACAGCAGCGCCGGAGCGTTCTCGGGCTCAACCACAAGCCCGGCTCCTGACTCCTCAATAGCGCGCGCGACTTCGCTATTCCCGTTGACCGAAGCGATGACTGGGCATCCGGCGGCTAGATAGGTGACGGTCTTTGAAGGGAACACCATATCGGAGACCGATTTCTGCTGCGTGACGAGGCAGATGTCGCTGGCACTAAGGAAGCCGCGGAATTCCATCGAGTCGAGCAGCGGGAGAAAACGGACGTTGTCCAGCTTAAGTTCTTTGGCGCGCTGCTGAATTTTGTCTCGAACAGCTCCGTCACCAACGATAAGAAATACGGTGGATTCATCGGTTCGATTGAGTGCCGCTGCATCAAGAATGACCCCAAGTCCCTGCTTCACTCCCATGTTTCCGCTATGGCTGACGACAAATTTGCCTTTGAGGAAGTACTTGCTTCGAAACGCATGCCCTTCGTCGGATGAAAGACTCGTCAACGAGCCATCAAACCGCGGTTCAAACAGTGCTGTCTTTTGCTCAGGCACGCCCTTCCCAATAATTCTGCTTCGCATTCCTATGGTCAAAGTGCTCACCAGGGCTGCGTGGCGATATGCGAAGCGTTCGACTTGGTACATGACATTCAATACAGGTTTGGGGAGCATGCCAAGCTCCGCGGCCGCATCAGGCTGCAGGTCCTCAACGTCGAACACATAGGGAATTCTCCAAAGGCGGCTCAGAACGTAAGCGTTGACGGCGAGACCCAACGGCGGGGACACAACCAGCAGGAGATCGGGCCGTGTTTGGAAGAGAGCTCGCACTAGCGATGAGGCGATGAAACTTGCTTCGTGCAAAACACGCATTACGGATGTTACTCGGCTTGGAACATAGGCGTAGCTGCGAAGGATTCGCACACCGTTGCGGGTTTCGCCGGATACGAGCCTTCCTGCGTAGGCCGCCGCAACCTTCCATTCGGGATAATAAGGGAACGTGGTGCAAACCGTGACGTCGTGTCCCAGAGACGCAAGGTACTCCGCACGATAGGTGGTGAAGGCGCCAATTCCTGTTTCCTCTGGCCAGTAGTTGATTCCCAAAATCAGGATGCGCATCGGTTTTCCCGGAGAATTGCGTACATTGCTCACCTTGGCCAAAAAGTAGATTCAGAGCTCAAGAGATGTTTCGAAGCGGACGAAACCGATAGATTCTCGGTCACTGCTTTGATTGTGAATCAGTCACGCAATGTCTGCTCTTCTTGTTTGTTGCGATAGCAGGCACTTACTCGCATCTAAATCTAGAGTAACATCCAAGTAACCTGGATGAGGCGAAAATTTGACGAACAAACTTCGGGTTTGATACGGAAATCTCGGACAATTGAGAGGATAGTAGCGTTGGTTCGCTGCTGTATGTGCTATTCTTTGCCGTAATTAGAGTGGCAATGGTCGAGCTTGGAACCTGTCTGAGAGTCATCGATTGGTGAGGAAATTCAACTTGATTGCCATTGCGGGCCAACCCCTCGTCCCTGCAGGTTAAATGATGAGCCCGGAGCAATTTGCGAAAAGAATTTGAGCATTTGCAATCGCGAATTTGCCTGGCAGCCCGCTAGGCACTCGATGGGTCGATCAGGTTGGCCGCATCTCCGGCCACTTCCGTCATCGGTGCCCTATTTGTCGCAAATACAGAGTGCAGGAGGTACTCAGTGCTTGAAGGAATGTGCAATTGCTCGAGCACTCGTTGAACTTGATCGCGCGACGCGGGTCTGGAAAAATGATCCTGAATTGCTGCTTCTTTTCTATAGGCAACCATCCTGGTCCGCCGGTCGTGGTTTCCTTGGCGCTGTTTGCTGCGCTGCCGATCGCGGCTGGCGATCAGGCCCGTGAAACGTCGCGCTCCCTGACCCTGGCCGATCGATTCGAAACCCAGTCAAGAATCGTTCGAGAGACAAAATTGATCTGGTTCGTTGAAAGTTCGGGGTACACCGGCAGTGCCAGCACCTCCCGAGCGGCACGCTCTGACTCCGGCAATTCGCCCTCCTTGTACCCCAGGGCCCTGAAACATTCCTGCATGTGAAGCGGCACTGGATAGTAAATCTCGCTGCCAATTTGCGAGGCGTTCAGATGCGCGATCAATTCATTTCGTCCCTGCACCCGAATAACATACTGGTTGTAAATACTCACCGCATCAGGACTGATCCACGGAGTTCCGATTCGGCTGTCCGCAAATTCCCGGTTGTAAATGGCCGCGTTGTGGCGCCGCGCTTCAGACCATGCTTCCAGATGCGGAAGCTTCAC
>JANXQR010000121.1 GCA_025353435.1 Acidobacteriota bacterium
TCACCCGTCCGGAAATCGCCCAATGCCTTTGGGGAAGCGAGGTCTTTGTAGACAGCGAACACGGAATCAACACCGCCGTCCGCAAATTACGGCAGGCCCTTGCCGATGACCGTTTCGACGAAGCGGGGTTTGTCGGGGTCATCGCGCAGGGCCTGCCGTAATTTGCGGACGGCGGTGTTGATTCCGTGTTCGCTGTCTACAAAGACCTCGCTTCCCCAAAGGCATTGGGCGATTTCCGGACGGGTGACAAGGTGGCCTTTCCTTGACGCCAGGAGGATGAGAAGATCCATCGGCATTTTTTCGAGCTTGACCGGGCGGCCGTTACGGCGCAACTCATAGCGATCGCAATTCAGTTCGAATTCTTTGAACCTGATCACAGAGACGACCCCGGGGGAGGTGAGTTTTGCTTCGCGGTAGTATAGCCCGGTTTTCGTATTCCGCTGTAAATGGCTGTGAATTCGGCCGGTTATTGCTTCACCAAAGTTTCACCTCCGCTTCACCCTGGCTCCATTGCGCTGACCTGCATGGCGCCTGTTAGCTGGGTTGCGAGCTGGTGAAGCCGGCTTTGGAGGAGAAGAACATGCAAGTTACATGCAAGACGACGATCGCAATACTCGGAGCGATTGTATTGGGAACGGCTTTCGTTTCCAGTGCGAGCGCTCAATGCGGTAATTCCCCCGTGTCCCATGTAGCGCCGTCCGGCTGGGGGCAAACGAACCCGTCCGCCGGGAGGGGCCAGCTTGTGGCGGCATCCTATTCGCCTGATGTCATGAGGGTGAGCGACGGCGATGCCGATGACGAGCCCATCGTAGGAATGTGGCACGCAACGTTCACGGCCCAAGGGAACGCCGGCATCCCGGACGGCGCACCGATCGACAACGCCCTCATCGTGATGCATAGCGACAAGACGGAGATCATGGCTTCCTCGCGGCCTCCGCAGGATGGGAATATCTGCATGGGTGTGTGGGAGAAAACCGGTAAATCCAAATACAGGGTGAATCACATTGGCTGGGGCGGCTACGATACCGCCAATGCGCCGAACGGGATCGGCAACCCGACCGGCCCGAGTCAATTCATTGAAGATTTCGTTCTGAGTCCGGATGGGAAGCACTTTACGGGAACGTTTACGGTGGACGCATACGACACCTCAGGAAATGTGATCGCTCACATCGTCGGCGTGATGTCGGGAACGCGGGTGACGGTGGGTACAAAGGCGAGCGATCTGCTCTGAGGGATCGTTGTAATCTCCTGAGCCGAGCGGCGGGAAGTGAACCCCTGTCGTTCGGCTTTTTTTTACGAGCACGAGTTGCCAGCTGCCTCCATCGTATGGACGCAAGATCCTGCCCGATTTTGGAGGATGGGTTCGATCGGTGCAAAGGCATTTGTCAGCAAATGCTGACCAAAGCTTGATCGACGCGTGACCAAGTTTCCATTCCAGCCAGACATTTATGCTTCATGCTCGAGTTGTATTTGGCGGGGTGGTGCCGGTTCGGAGACTGAAGAGGTTGCGGAAAATGGCTTGAATTTGGTGTGGAACACCCGAAAAGCATCCCTCAGGGGCTAAAGCCCGCGTGATTCTGCTTGATTTATACCGGGGATGAATCCCCGGCCTACCGCCCGAACGACATCCCGCAGGGCTGAAGCCCGCGCTGATTCTGCGGGGGTTATACCGGAGATGAATCCCGGACTACTGCCCGGATGAGTTTTTCATCAAGCTGTGAGGTCATGCCCTGACACAAAGCAAGTCGTTTCGGAGTTATTCAGCAGCCTGTGAAGAACTTTCTGATTCGGCCGCATTTCATGGTCCTGAAGGCGGGTGCTCCCTCGCAGGAGAAAAGGGCTGACGCTTAATTTTGCCTGACGCTTACCTCGACTTGCTGCATTCTCAAACTAACCGATCGCACAAACAAACCAATCGAAGGAGAACGACATGAAATCTTCCTCTGAAATGCTTATGCCATCCGATGCGGAGACTTTGCCTTCCACAGGAGGGCGGAGGACGCACAAGATGGTTGCGCTTGCCCTGGCTTCCATGGTTTTTTGCGCGGCGGCTGGCTCGACCGGCTGCAGCAATATGCCCATACAAAACAGCGGCGGCTTTGGACCGTCGGGAGCCGAGGTCACGGCAGCCGCAATCGGAGTGGGGGCTGGCGTGGTCGGCGTGGTCATTCTGGTCCATCACAGTAACCATACGAGGAAGGGATGTATTTTGAGCGGGCCGAACGGACTGGAGGTTCAGAGCGATTCGACGACTCTCGACCTTACAGGTGTCACTGCGGACGCCAAGGTGGGCGATGTGTACCGTCTGCACGGATCGATGATGAAGAAGGCGAAACATGCCGCCGGCAATCGAACATTTGTGGTGGAAAAGGTTGGCAAGGACTATGGACCTTGTCCGGTAAGAGCAGCGGGGATGGCGAGCAGCCGG